>JAQSYD010000068.1 GCA_029256325.1 Clostridia bacterium | reverse complement strand
TAAAAAAAGGATTGCTGTCATCTATTGGATAGTCTTTTTTATCCCCATAGAAGCCACCTTCCTTAATATCATATTCATAGCATAAATCTTGAAGAGTGCAATTCCCGGATTTTTCACAGGTCAAGCAATCTAGAGGATGATTCTCTAACATCAATCTTAAAATTTCTTTTCTTGCCTCTATCACGACAGGTGTTTCTGTTTCAATTCTCATTCCCTCCGCTGCCGGAGTTGAGCAAGCTGGCATAAGTGTTCTGGCACCCTTTACTTCTACTACACATATACGGCAAGCTCCGTGGGCAACCAATCTCTCATCATAGCAAAAGGTTGGTATATATATTCCATATTTAGCAGCTGCCTGAAAAATCGTCTGCCCGGCTTCTACTTCACAACGTTGCCCATTCAATGTTATATTCATCAATACTTCCTCCTTTACATAAAAAATATCTATTGAATATCATTTTCTTCTACTTCATTAATTTATCGCATATTTCAAGTTTATCATAATCATGCCTGATCTCTCTATATAGTTATAAATATCACAAAAGCTACTAATTTAAAAGACCCATACAATATAAGCTGTTAATTTCCAATTCACATCAAAAGCTTTATACTGAACCTGCATTTGTCATTACTTTTAAAGTAGTATAGAATTAGTGTGTAAATAAAAAGTAGGGAGCTGTATTCAATGATAGATCTACATATTCATACAACTTCATCGGATGGTTCGGATGAACCTATAGACATTCTTATGAAAGCACAGCAATTAGGTCTAAAATATATATCAATCACAGATCATGACTCTCTAGGTGCTTATAAAAAGTTGAAAAATATAAAAGTAAACAACTATTTTGAAGGCACGATTGTCCCCGGCTGCGAGTTTTCTGTTGTTCATTGTGCGAAACCTATTGAAATATTAGGATACGGAATAGACGTTGAAACAATAAATTCAACCGGAATCGTTTCAGATGAAAAGTTTCTTGAAAGAGAAAATGAATACCTCAAAAAAATGATGGACGTATGCAGAAATCTAGGACTTAAATATAGCGCTACGCTGTCAGTTAAAAGTGCTAAATATTTTGCAACACAATTAATGCACGCTGATTTAAGAAAATATCCTGAAAATGAAAAACACTTCTCAAAAGAAATATGGGAAAGTGTCAATGCGTTTTACAGAACATGTGTCAATGATGAAAGCAGCCCATTCTTCCTGAATCAAACGAAAAATTATCCTACGGTACAGGAAGCTGCCAATCTGATAAAAAAAGCAGGGGGAAAAGCATTCCTTGCTCATCTTTATGGATATTTTGCAGCTGACTATGAAGAGTTTCTGAATTCAATAATGTCGTTAAACGCACTAGACGGTATAGAATGCTATCATTCACTTCATGAGATGGACAAAACAAATTATCTTCTCAAATATTGCAAAGAAGGTAATCTTTATGCATCCGGCGGAAGTGATTATCACGGAACCTTTAAGCCTACTGTTAAGCTTGGAGAAAGCATCAAGGGAGTAAAAATACCCTTTGAAATATTAGAGCCTTGGCTTTCTGGCTGCAAAATATAAATTATATCATACCTATATTTAAGGTCTTATCCGTTTCTGCTTAGCCTCTTCCAAGTTTTTTATAAAATAATACACCTTCTGATTTCAACTTATCAGGAGGTGTATCAACGGTTATATTTACCTTGATATGTGTCTTTATTAATCACGCTTTATTTTAATAACGCATTTGCAATAAGTTTATCGAATTTCCTTATGTCAACGCCCTTCTGTAAATTAATCTTGATGTGACCTGCTCTTGTCCAAAGCTCTACTTCAGCATTGAAATCTAAGAATTTTCCTGCATTTTCTGTAGACCACATATTAATAGATGAATAGGGCAGAGAATATATCTCAACTTTTTTTCCTGTAATCCCCTGCGCATCTCTTACAATCAATCTCTTATTCGTAAATATTGCGCTGTCCCGCAGTGTTTTATATGCAGCTACCGGTTGTTCACCTTCCACCAATAAATCGTTTACATCGTTAGGAATCGGACATTCTGATATCAATGTCCAAGCCAGAATATTCGCCGTTTCTGCCATAGTAAGAACCTCCTTATATTTCTCATTTACATTGCTTATTCTGCAAGTTATTCATAAATTTATCCACTTATGTAAAATATAAACACCCTATGTGTGTAGTATATCAAAAAACAATATAATTTCAATAGCAAAGATTAAAATACGCAAAGTTTGACTTCGGGTTTTTAATGCACTCATTTTGGTTGAAGCGATGGACAAGTTATATCCCGGATCTGTCACCAGCCATTCTATAAAATATATTTTTTAATATATCTGTCTGCTTCAATTATTGCAGCATCGATTCTTATGATAAAATTCTTAGAGTACTTCTTTTTAATAAGATTTATTTTCTCATCTATATTACTGAAGTCAATTGGTTCTTCTAGGTTCTGATTATATCATATAATAAGTCGTCCTGCTCCTTTAGCATTGTTCCAACTAAAGGACCTGCCGAATCATATAACAGTAATTTGCACCTATGTTTACTATTCAACTATTCAACTTATATGCCTCTATTAATTTCTTTGCAATCTTTAATACTGCTTAATTATCCTCAAAATATGTTTGATCCAAAAGCTTTCTTAATTCTACTCCACCTCTTCTTAAGTTCTCAACAGCTTTAAAACTTTATAAGCCTTAATAATATCTTTTCCATATACTATTATATTTATCTTGTAGCACAATTCCAGTAATAATCTTATTAACCGCTATAGACTCCTCGTCCACTTCCTTGATTCAGGCAAAAACAAAATGTACCCTATAACGTTATCACTTTTTTTTACAGTGTTCACCCTATATGGTACATTATTAATCTAGATATCCATTCTTTATTAAATCCCTTTATGCAACATATTAACAAATCTCTCCACTGATTGCAGCCCGAGCTACGCTTAACGGGGATGCAAGGTAAATTTCGGCTTCTTGTGCACCTATTCTTCCAGGCGAATTGCGAATAGTAGTTGTGATAGCCACATCATTGGAAGATAATATTCCAAAATGCTTTCCAGGGCAAGGACCACAACCAGGGGGCATAATAATGGCTCCACTATTCCTTAAGATAGAAGTTAATCCCATCTGATCCATTTTATTAGCAATCTTACTGGAAGCAGGCGTAACAATCAGTGTAACTTCAGGATGAACAGACTGTCCCTCCAAAACATCTGCGACTACCATCATATCTTCCAACCTGCCAGCAGAGCAACCACCTATTATGGCAACAGAAATTTTCTTCCCAGCCAAATCTTTAAGAGGATTTACAAAAGTAGGCTCAGGGGGTATAGCTAACATTGGTTCTATGGAATCAATATTGATACGAATCACGGTTCCTTCTTCCTCTGAATCCTCGGGAACAATAAAGGCTGTAACCACACCAGCTTCGGGAAGCAGGTTGCATATCGTCATCTTACTGTCCACACTGGCACTTTTCAGGAAAGAGCCTCTCAAAGCCACAGCGTTCCCTTTTAGAGTCTGTCCATAAGTACCTAAAATATAAAGGGCAATGTCCCTTGCCATCGTCTCCGGTCTTAACCCTCCATCCAGATATATGGTAACAACCTCCGGAACTTTTAAATTATAAAAGCCTGTCTCAAGAACCGGAACCAGCCCTTCTGAAGATACCGAAAAAGCTATTGCTCCAAGAGCGCCCGAAGTCGCTACGTGACCATCAGCTCCCACTATGATCATTCCCGATTGGATGTCAACATTCTCAGCAACTATCTGATGCAGTACACCCTCTCCATGATTATAAAGCTGGCATTTTTTTTCTTTGCATACTTCTGCGATTTCTTGCTGAAGAACACGATCTTGTACAGTAGGTGCTGGAAAAGCATGGTCTACTGAAATCAAGACCTTATTTCCGACTGCCATTCTGTATTCTCGCTGTTTCCAAACAGAAAGCATTTTTGGCCATGTTCCATCGTGTCCTAAAATCAAATCAGCTTTAACACTTATTTCCTGCCCCGCAACCACTTTAGATAAAGAAGCGGCTTTGGCGAGAAAATGCATGAAATATTTCACTGTTATAACCATTCCTTTCGCTTTGCTCAAGGCGTTTCTTCAAAAGGTATTAAATCTCTACCTTATTGCGAAAATGCGATGATTCTTGATAATGGCAGAATACAGATGACATTCCGCTAACCATAGCAAAACTTATTGCGGCATCAGGATTTTATGTCGCCTTTCAGTTGTATTAAATGAATCAATTGGAATCTACGGTGTCTTGGGCGGAAGCCTTCTGCTACGTGATAGCTGTTCAAAGCCATATGCGATTTCGAATAAAGTTGGTTCATCCCATCGCCTTGCCATAAACTCAATTCCAACGGGCACACCTATTGGCGCATCGGCAGTTTGCCTTGAAAAGCCCGCAGGAACAGTCACAGCCGGAAAACCAAGTGTTGAAGCCAGCATACCGTTACGTCCCTGTTGGGACTTAAGCCCCACAAGCTGAACAAGAATATTTTGATGTGGATAAATAAACGCATCCAGCTTATATTTAGCCATGACATAGTAGGCAATAGTCCTATTTCTTCTTATATTGAGAAGTTTGTTTTTGTAATCTTCCATATCGCTCGGATTTATAATCTTAGCGCATTTCTTAATGAACTCGGCAATTGAAGGATATAATTTTCCGCTGTCTGCAAGGAATTGAAAATTTGGCACAGGGCAATTTACTGCTTTTGTAAAATACTTATCCATCTGCTCTTTAAACTCAAAATACTGAACATCACAATCGTTGCCGAGACGGCTCATTTCAAATTCCGGTACATCAATAGTAACTATTTCAGCACCGTTTTCACGCATCAACTTTATTGAGGCGTCCATTATTTCACGTACCTCAATGTCATTTCCCAAGCTGTTTAAAAGCAGTCCCAAGCGTTTATTACGAAGTCCATCAGGTTTTAAAAAGGCGGTATAAGAGGTCGGGACATGCCCGATCTGCTCTGCACTTACTTTATCCTCCGGGTCAAAGCCCGCACATATATCTAATAAAACAGCCGCATCAGAAACGCTTCTGGTAAGTGTACCTGCCGTGTCCTGCGTTTCTGAAACAGGTATGATTCCGCCCCTGGACAGGAGTCCTGTTGACGGTCTGAAGCCGACCAGGTTTGATGCACTTGCCGGGCTGCGCACGGAGTTTACGGTGTCGGTTCCAAGCCCCCCGGCGGCAAAGTTTGCAGCGACAGCGGTACCGGTACCGCCGGAAGAGCCTCCTGGGGTTCTAGTCAAATCATATGGATTTAGGGTCTGACCTATTAGAGTGCCATCCGTAAAGCCATGGCATGCAAACTCTGATAGGTTTGTCTTTGCAAGAATTACTGCACCTGCCGCACGCAGCTTATCTACTATAAAAGCATCGGCGGACGGCCTGTTTTCAGCTAAAAGCACACTTGATGCAGTGGTTGGCATGTCAAACGTATTGCAATTGTCTTTAACTACTATTGGTATACCATGCAGATTGCTGTATTTTCCCTTGGTTTTTCTATCAGCATCCAGTCTGATTGCATCGTCAATCGCGCGGCTGTTAATTGTCACAATAGAATTTAATTTAGGTCCTTTTTTATCGTAGGATTCAATTCTGTCAAGGTAGAACTTAGTCAGTTCTAAAGACGTGATTTCATTTTGCTCCATTGCCTTTTGCAGCTCCAGAATACTCTTTTCCAGCGCTTGGAACTTCATAACACTATCACCCCTCAGTGTCTATTAAATAATTAAATAGTTATCTCTGCTTGAAGATTAGCTAATCCACAATATTCCTAAGGATTCCGATACCCTCTATTTCGCTTTCTATTATATCGCCATGTTTCAGAAATACTGGTGGATTCATACCTGCGCCGATGCCGGATGGTGTGCCCGTAATAATAATATCACCGGGAAAAAGTGTCATTCCTTTTGAAATGTCGCTGATTACATATGGAATATTAAAAATAAAATCGTCGGTATTGCCGTTTTGCCTCATCTCCCCATTTACCTTGAGCGAAAGATGTAGATTATGAGGATCCATGATTTCGTCAGCTGTAACAATATACGGGCCTATAGGAGTAGTGTCATCAAGTCCTTTCGCATAGGCGTACTGCGGTAAATTCTTCATAATATCCCGTGCTGTTATGTCATTAGAGATTGTATATCCAAATACATAGTCCAGTGCGTCTTTTTCAGCAACACGGCTGCATTCTTTGCCGATGACCACAGCCAGCTCAACTTCGTAATCCAGCATTGAAGTAATCCCGGCGTGCAGGCATATATTACCATTATGTGATACCGCCCTATTTACACGGCGCCAGAAATAACAGCAATATTTCGGTCTAATATATTCCACTCCGTTTAGGCGGCAAGTTTCCATAACATGTGTTACATAATTCTGAGATACAGCTATTATATCCCGTGGCTTTGGAATTGGGGCAAGCAGTTCTACATCATCAACCGGCAAGCCGGCATATTTTGGTGCATCCAGTTGTTTCGCAAGATGTTGTCTTTCTTTTTCCGTAATATTTTCGATAAGGTCTATCATGCTTTTATATTTAATACCAAAGTCAGATACGGAGTATATTGCAGTTCTGCAGTTGGAAAGCACGCCGACGCACTCATGGGAATCGTGTAAATAGGTTGCAAATTTCATAAGTAACCCTCTTTTCTATTTCAAAATAAAACAATCACAGGATAATTTGTTTTCAATCTTTGCACAATAGTGCCAGCCCTGCATAGATACCGCAAAGTATATCATGCCCTGAGGAATACCCAACATTGAGCAGGCTTGCTACTGCTCTGCTTATATCTGATGATTCAAAAAGCTCTATTATAGGTTTACAGAATCTCTTTTCGCTTCCATGAAAAAGCATCTCAGCGCTTATCTCGTTCGTCCTGTAAAGATTCGCTTTGCATGCTTGCGCTAAATTCTTGAAAACCGGATCGCAAGATGAATATACAGCTAAAATGCCTAAAAGAAAATCATCTGCCGATGGCGTTAATCCTATCCCATAGCCTATAATGCCTTTTAACATCTCATCAAGTGAATTAGAATCTCCATTGTGCAGAATGCTTTCCATTAGTTTACCAAATCGTTCCGGATATTTGCTGCTTGATGTTGCTCCCGGAACTTCCGGCAGGTTGAGAATTTTCACCTTCGCAATTTCTTTATAGATTCCCTTTTCTGGAATATTCGTTATCAGTGCACTTTTTAACTGCGAAGCTAAATCAGCTTTTCTGTTTAGATTCGAATAGCTGCGTATGTATGGGCTTATAATTTCAGAATTGCTGAGATCTATTACAGCTGACTCTCCTATTAAAAGGGAATTAAAAATAGTCAGCACCTCGGTGCCACTAAAATATTCTCTGATATTATCGGCAGGCAGACAAATTGATGCGACCGCCATGGGTCTTTGTGATGACAAAAAGGTCACAATGCGGCCGTCGATAGTCTTATAGTTTGCTGCAGAGCCATATATGGAATGCAGCTTTAACCTTGTCCCATTTTGGCTATTTAATGCACCGGAAAGGTGCTCACAAATTTTCAACGCATGTGTCATGCCGCCACCTCACAACCAATAATTGTTTAGAAACATTCTCTAAAAAGGTTAAAACCTTTAAGCGTCTTGTTTCTCAGTTACTCTGATGTTCAATTGAATTATATTATTGTGCAGAATAGTATACACAAAAAAACGGACCCTGGCTTTAGTATAATAGTTATTTGACTAAAGTAAAGCCGGTCAGGGCATCTCGCGAAATTGCCCTGACCAACTTTTGAGCTTATAGCTTATTTTGTAATTACATAGATATGTTAGCCTGATTCACAGGCTCTTCAACAAGTATATTTTTCTTTCCGTAAAATACATCACGATCCAATTCCTTCTCGCTGGCTGCAACATACACCGCGCAGAAGAGATCATCTACAACGTTACAAGGTACGCGTGTAATTGCCATAGCCCAATCAATACCGGCAAACAGCGCAACGCCTTCAAGTGGTATGCCATTCAGGCTGAATACGATTGCAAGTGCCACGATTCCGCCACCGGGAACCATCGTGTTTCCAAAAGATGATAACACAGAGGTCACCCCTATCATAATCATTGCTGAGGTGGACAATTCAATTCCCATAATTTGACAAACAGTCAAACTTGCCAAAGTGGTTAATATTACGCCGCCGTCGACATTAAGCGTGCCGGCCAGAGGAACAACAAATTTCGAGATTCTTTTGCTGACACCCAAATTTTCTTCGGCATCCTTAAACTTCATCGGAAGCGCCATTGCTGAAGAAGTTGTCGTTGCCGCAACGATAGTGCTGCGTTTTACGTTACTGAGCATTCTGAAAAAGCTGACTTTGGCGTATGCGCTAGCTGCCAATCCTACAAGCACAAAACATAAAATGTTTACAGCTGTAATGATGATAAGAAACTTACCAAGTGGTAGCAGAATTCCAATACCATTCATACCAATCATGGTTGCAACAATCGCAAATATACCGATTGGAGCCATTTGCATAATAAATGTAACGGTCTTCATGACAAGCGCATTAAAATGAAGTACACCGTCATGGATTTTCTTGAATGAATCTTCTTTCTTATAAATTGAAATTACAATACCTACTATTATAGCAAACATAATAATCTGTGTTATTGCGTTATTATTAAAGGCTGCAACAACGTTTTTAGGGAAGAAAGATAATATGGCCTCGTTAAAGGTCATTCCAGTGGCATTTCCCTTATATTCCGAGAATTGAATACCTGTAACACCAGCGCCCGGTTGGAGTAGAACGCCAGCACCAATAGCTAAAGCGGCTGCTGTAGAACTTGTGACTACAAACGAAGCTAAGGTTTTAACGCCTACACTTCCGAGGTCTTTGGTATTAAGATTCATAACCGCTTCCACCAATGCACCGAAAATCAAGAACGGAACCATCATAGAGATCAGGTTAATAAATACATCACCGAAAATCTTAATGTAGCTCACATTCTTACCCAGAATTGCGCCAACTGCAATACCTATAAGCGAACCGATAATCATTTGCTTGGAAAATGACATTTTTTTCATTACAGTACCCCCTATTATTATTTATATTCTTTTTGCAGATTCGAGTATGGCTTTCTCGAAGCAGTCAATAGGCGGATTTGTTATTCCTGCACCTATAAATCCTACTCCGGCGTTTTTGTGAGCAATGCCTGTTGTAATTACAGGCAATATCCCTGTTTCCACCACCTTTCTTATATCAATACCGCATGGACCGCCTCTGAAGTCAAGATACGGCATCGAAAAACTTGAATTCTCGGCAAATGTGATTTCGTACATTTTTTTCGTGATCGCCAGACAGTCCGCTGAATTCCCACCTACGAACTGTACAATCGCAGGTGCAGACGAAAGTGCCATGCCGCCAACACCCCCTGTTTCAGTGATTGCGCTATCACCCATATCCAGATTGGCATCCTCCTTGGAGAATCCCGGTAAATAAAGGCCGTTCACTATCTGGGATGGCCCGGTAAACCATGTATTGCCCTCGCAGCCGCTTACACGGATGCCAAATTCTACGCCATTTCTGGATAGAGCGGTCACAATGGTACTGTTTTTTACTCCGTGGGCGGCATCAAGGCAACTCTTCAAAGCCGGCATTGAGAGACTCAGGAAGTAATGGTCGTTTGTATTGACATTATTCAATACTCTAAGAAAGACATCCTCATCAAGCTTTGCCTTGACAAAAAGCGGGAACAGTTCCTTCATAAACAAGCCGCTTCCGGCTTTGTTTCTGTTGTGACATTCATCGCCCATATGTAAAGCCTGTGAAATCATGGAGCGCACATCCAGCCCGTTTGAATTCACAAGTACTCTATGCAGTGTTTCTGCAAGCTCACCGTGTATCCATCTAAAATTCTCCAGTACCTCATCATCGTATGCCCCGAAGCGAAGCACCTTGGCTCTACTGCCTTCAGTCAGCGGACTAAACGATAAATTGCCATGCTTCATATTTTTGAATACGTGCACATACATTGATGCTGAGATTACGCCGGCCATTGGGCCAACAGCTCCATAATCATGGCAAGGAGCGAAGTTGATTCTGCCAGACTCTGCAAATTTAACGGCTTCATCGGGAGTCTTTGCAAAACCCTCAAAAAGGATTAAACCTATAATTGCGCCTTTCATTGGTCCGCACATATTCTCCCATTCAATTGGAGGGCCGGCATGCAGAATAGTGTATGGAGTCATGTTGGGGATAACATCAATAGCCTTTGCCACATCAATTAATAATGGTTCAGCTTCGAAGAAACGGTTTAACGCTGTCTGGTTAGCCTTTTCAACTTCCTCAGAGTAAAGCTTCTTCAGAGCTGCCAACATTTCGTCGTTTTTAATGAGAGGGGGAGTCCATTCTACATTCAAGGTCTCAACGCCTTGAGCAGACATTGATTTGCTGAAAATATCCGTGCCAATATTTATAGCCTTAATATCCGGACCAAAAAATTGGTTGGCAAAACTCATAATTTTTTCCTCCTTATCACCTCTGCTGCTATTCTAGCTGCCTGCGCATTACTATCTGCAATAATTACTCCAGACGTAGTCAGTTTATCCTTTTGTTTTTGAAGTCCTTGGTGATCATTGTCAGAACCGCAGACATACGCAACAATCACGATATTTGTTGAGACAGCTTTCGCTTCCTCGATGGCCTTAAGGGCTACACCGACCGGATCCTCGTTTGATCCGTAACCGATCACAAAATCCAGAAGGATTACCGCTGTTTCGCTGTTCTTGGCTTCTTGAACAATTCTTGCGTTTCTGACAGTCGGGTCGATCATCGGATGAGGTTTTCCAACAGTAAACATATCATCGCCCAAATCCAAAAATGTATGACCTTTGCTTATTAACAGCTTTTCGTCCGAATCCTTAACCTTTGCCGCTTCTGCCAAGCAGTTGTGAAATATGTGCTTTGCCTCGCTGCAAAGAGTACCTCCGCAAAAAAGCCCCTTTACATATTTCTGTTCAGGTAAAAGCTTTTTAGCATACTCATCGGAGAATGATAAATCCTCTAATGCAATATCCGGCATAATTCCTATTAGCTCAAGACATTTCAATGCTGCTTTTTCCAAAGTGGAGACAAAGAAAAGATTTTTCCTATTTATCATGCTTTCATTATTGCCCATAAAACATATTACAACAGGTTTACTGCAATTTTCCGCTGCTGTGATTATTTTATTGGCAACAGACTGCGACGGTTGTTTTGAAAGCAGTAGAATCACTTCTGTCTCACTGTCTTTTTTTAGTGATTCAAGGACATCAAGCATCATAATTCCGCCGATTTCATCACTCAAATCCCTGCCGCCTACGCCGATCGCCTGTGTAACTCCTCCGCCATAGCGGTCTACCAGCACCGTAACTTCCTGCAGTCCTGTCCCAGATGCGCCGATTACGCCTATTTTTCCTTTGCGGATTTCATTCGCAAAGCACAGGCCTTTATTATTAATAATTGAGGTTCCGCAATCCGGCCCCATCATGAGCAAACCTTTTTTGCTTGCATAGGTCTTTAGCATCTTTTCTTCTTCCAAAGATACATTATCACTGAATAGCATAACGTTTAAACCATAAAGCAGTGCCTTTTGCGCCTCGATATAAGCATAGCGCCCCGGTACAGAAATAATTGCGAGATTTGCATTTGGGCTGGCAGCCAGACCTGTTTTTAAACTAACAGGTGCAACAGCTGACGAGCCAGCGCTTTCGGTTTTTTTCTTAAGCAGCCCTTCGACAGTTTTGAGAACGGTATCTTTTACTGAACTGTCACTAGTTTCAAAAGCTATTATCAAATCGTTGGCTGTAGCGTTTTCGGTATCAGGGTTTGAAAGCCCGCTATCCACAAGCAGTTCTTTGTTTAGCTCCGTGCCCATACAGATGGAGGCTTCCTTTACCCCGGGAATCTTGGTAATTTCAGAAGTGACTATCATTAGTGTAACAGAATCATAGTAAGTGTTTCGTTTGATGATTGCATACGACATTTTTCCACCCCCAAGTTCAATTTTTCTATCATATTATATATAATTTCCCTCCCCCCCCGAACAATTCTTATCACCGTATTGTTACCTCCTCAAGCACATTCAATATTTGAGAAAGCGATAAGCTAAATAAAAAAGTCTATTTAAGCAGTGTTTCTGCCACGGCTTTTGCAGCTGTTCCAAGTTCTACATCATAGCCCAATTCATATAGTGACATTTCTACAGCTCCCATTACGGCATAAGTATCCATATTACTAATTGAACCAAGATGTCCAATCCTAAATATTTTGCCTTGAAGCTTCGATAGTCCCCCTCCTATAACCACTCCATATTTTAACCTCAATAATTCTGCTAGGTCCTTATATTTAACATTTTCGGGCATTAAAATTGCAGTAACTGTATTCGATTCATATCCTTCCTCCGCAAAGAGGGTTAATCCCATAGCTTTTATTGCATTTCTTACTGCTGTGCCCATAATCTCATGTCTTGCCCAAACATTTTCTATTCCTTCTTCTGATATCATTTTCAAGGATTCTTTTAGTCCAAACAATAAGGTTGTTGCAGGTGTATATGGAAGTTGATTTTCTTTCATCTTTTCTTTTACAGCCTTATAATCCCAGTACCATCTTGGCATTTTTGAGTTTTCAATTAACCCCCACGCCTTATTGCTTACAGCCACCATTCCCATTCCTGGAGGAAGCATAAATCCTTTTTGTGATGCACTTACGACAACATCTATATTCCAGGAATCCGTTTCAAATGGCAGACATGCTAAGGAACTTACTGCATCAACAATTAGCGCTGCCGGATGCCCAAGCTCCTTAATAACCTTTGAGACCCCTTCTATATCATTTGTTAATGCAGAAGTTGTTTCATTTTGTGGTAAGCATACACCCTTAATTTCTCTATTGATATCCTTTTCCAACACTTCTCTAATATCTTCGAGTTTGACTGCCTGACCCCATTCCTTTGAAATTCTGATAACATTTAATCCATAATTCTCAGCAATTGCAGCCATTCTCTCACTAAATAATCCTTGTGATACTGCTACAATCGTTTCTCCTGGGGAAAACAGGTTAACTATGGCTGATTCCAATACCCCGCTGCCAGAGCTTGGAAATATTAAAATATCATTATTTGTTCTGTATACTTCCTTAAGTCCCTTAATACAGTCCTTTACTAAAGCTTCAAATTCTGGTCCTCTATGGTTTATAATCGGCTGTGATAAGCTCCTTAAGATTCTATCCGGAATATTTGTTGGTCCTGGTATTTGTATAAATTGTCTTCTTTCCATATGCAATCACTCCATTCTATAAGTTAGTAATAATTCCTTCTACAGAATTTATAACATTTTGAAGATCCTCTTCATCTATGCCTAAATGGGTAACCATTCTAAAGGATGTTTTTGATATCCTTTTTGCTTTAATGCCTTTATCCAAAAGTTTAGATAAGAATTCTTCAATTGTAATAGGAATTGCTTCTATTGAACCAGTAACTATATTTGTATGGATTTTTGATGTATCTACCTTCAAACCATTAAGTTTTGATAGCCCATTTCCTAATAATTTAGCATTTTTATGATCGATGGCAATCTGAGGCATCATCGTTCTCAATGCCACTATCCCAGGGGCCGCAATAAATCCCGCCTGTCTATAGCCTCCACCGATACGTTGTTTAATCCACCTGGCTTTTTTTATAAATTCCTTATCACCCGCCAAAACGGCACCAAATGGAGCTGCTAATCCTTTAGTTAAGGCAAACATCACTGCATCCACATTTTTCACTATTTCATTAGCCTGGTTTTCTGAAGCTACTGCTGCATTAAAAAGCCTAGCTCCATCCATATATACTGGTACACTGTATTTTTTACCAAGGGAACATACCTCATTTATATTATCCACAGGCACAACGAGCCCAGCATTTAAATTATTAGTGTTTTCAATGCATATGAGACCTGTTTTTGCTCTTTGGATACCTTCTTCCTGAATTAATTCTTCCATCTTTTTTATATCATAAAGCCCATTAGGTATAGCGAAATGTCTTGTTTGAACCTGTGAAATCGCAGCAAGTCCGCCAACTTCTAAATTAAAAATATGTGATGTATCCCCTACTATTACTTCTTCTCCTCTATTTGTAAATGTCGCTACAGCTATTTGGTTAGCCATGGTTCCCGATGTAACAAATAGCGCATCTTCCTTGCCTAAGATATCTGCTGACATTGCTTCTAACTCTCTTACAGTTGGATCTTCCCCCATGATATCATCACCAACTATGGCATTATACATAGCCTCTCTCATCTCTTGAGAAGGTTGTGTAACAGTATCAGAGCGCAAATCAATATATTCTTTCATATACTCCCCCCCTCCCTGCTTAGCCTAAAATTTTGTCACAAGAAAGTGCTATTGTCATAGCTTGCACGTATTATATATTCTTGCAGTATAATATAAAGCAAAAACCGAGCCAACATTTGGCCCGGCTTTTTCCAACAGTTTCATTGATATATATTTGAATGTTTCATAATGTAAACAAATTTGTTTTGATTATGAAACACTTTTGTTTCATAATCAAATATGTTTCATCTTGAAACTTCCAAGTTGTATCTTTTCATTTTCCTCCATAGAGTAGTTCTAGATATACCCAATGACTTTGCTGCAAAATTAATAACACCCATATTTTCTTCCAAGGCACATAAGATAGCTTCCTTTTCAGAATTGTAAAGTCTCTCGGGCTCACGGGCTATTATTTTATTTCTGTTAATTAACCTTTCACAATCAATTTGGATATTAGACTCATCTCTATTGGTGTTATCAACAATAATCAGCTTCCCCTCAATATCTTTAAGCTCAATATATGTTTTTTTTGCAACAACCATCAATCTCTCAACAAAATTTCTAATTTCTCTAACATTACCTGGCCAATTATATCTGCATAAATATGCCATAGCCTCTGTACTTAAGGTAACTGCAGGCTTGTCTAGCTTATGACTATATTGTTGAATAAAGTTGTTAACGAAATAAGGAATGTCTTCCTTTTTACTTCTTAAAGGAATCAACTCTATATTTAATACATTGAGTCTATAATACAAATCTTCTCTAAATGCTTTTTCTTTAATAAGCTTATGGAGGTTTCTATTGGTTGCAGCAATAACTCTCACGTCTATTGGGATTAGCTTATTATCTCCAACTCTCATAACCTGTTTTTCCTGTAATACTCTTAATAAACGTCCCTGCAGCAGTGGATTTATCTCGGATATCTCATCAAGAAAAATAGTTCCTCCATGAGCTTGTTCAAATAACCCCGGTTTACCTTTTTTGTCTGCTCCAGTAAATGCTCCAGGTGTGTATCCAAAAAGCTCCGACTCTAAAAGATTTTCAGGAAGAGCAGCACAATTAACCGCAACAAAGGGACCAGCGGCTTTTTTGCTATAGTTGTGAATGCTTTGAGCCATCACCTCTTTACCAGTACCGGTTTCACCCTCTATTAAAATTGTAGAATTTACATTGGCATATTCTTTACCAATTCTAATTATTTCTAAGGAATCCTAGATATCATCAGCTTATTATCATTTATGTTTTTTATAAGCTCTGTCTCTCCCATGCCAGTATTCAATACTTCTGTAAGCTCAATCTGCGGCAATACATTATCTATATGTTTTCCTATTACTTCATTACATTTTATATTTAAAAATTTTTCAGCTACATTGTTAAAAATATTTATGTATCCATCTTTATCCACCGAAATGATACCATCATTAGAGTTCTCAACAATAATTCTAAATCTTTCTCCCCTTTTATTTTCCTCGCGAGTAGCTATTGCTAGTCTAATTGCTTCCTCAATTGCACTCACGATTGCTTCTTTTCCTGTTTTTATAACAATTGGTTTTACATCATATTTAGGAGCATATCTAGCAACTATGCCTCCTCCTACAACTACTTTTATGCCTTTATTTGAAATGCTTGATATTTTTTCCTCAACTTCTTTTTCACAGGCAACTTGAATTATTTGCAATTTCCTTTCAGCTATTTCTACGAAACTCTCGCTGGCAGAAAGCATATTATTGAAAGCTATTATTGCAATATTCCTATCCACTTTTTCCGCTTCTTTTATGGCATTGAATACATCAATGGGTGTAACCGGAATAGGTACTGTTGGTACTTTAATACCACTACTCTTTAGGAGTAGCTGGGTACCCCCTCTTGCAATAATGACATCAAATCCCTCAGCCTCATATTTTCTTGCAGAATCCAGTCCACTCTCCATTGACCCTTCTATTATCCTAATGTGTTCCTTAAATTCCAAGGCTGCAGCTTCTGCTGTTTTTATTAAGTCCTTAGGTATTATTATTGCAATCTTTATCATGGAATACCTCCTGATTCACTCGTTCTTATGGTATATATTCTCCCTTTTCAATACTTTTCCTTTTTTAATATTTTTAGGATATAAAACATAATCTACAACTTAAAGCAATCTTCTCCCATTAATTTTACCGCCCAAAGTTAGTCTGATAATATTTGATAGGGTGTAAAAAGCCTGTGATTGCAATTAATCACAGGCTTTTATATGTGAAACTATGTTATTTATGAGTAATGGTGCGGATCATCGAACCCCTTAAGGACGGAATTTTTAACAATAAGCTTACAACATAAAAACAATTAACGTTCTTCCCGGAAATATGCATTACCTAATCCCTTTGGAGGTGCTTTTTCCTTTGACTTCTTCATAGATACGACTACTAGCACAATAATGGTTACCAGGTATGGCAGCATGTCTATGAAATACTGCGACACATTGATTCCAAGACCTTGCATTCTAAAACCGATAATATCCAATCCACCGAAAAGATATGCCCCAAATAAGGCTTTATACGGATTCCATGTAGCGAAAATAACCAATGCAACAGCGATCCAGCCTCTTCCTGCTGTAACGCCTTCCTGCCAAGCCGGTACATACACCAAGGACAAATAAGCGCCTCCTAACCCGCAGAGTGCACCTCCCAGTAAGGTATGAACATATTTATATAACGTAATATTGATTCCTACAGCATCCGCTGCCCCCGGATTCTCGCCTACAGCTTGAAGATTCAGCCCTTTACTGGTTTTATATAAATAAATTCCCTCTAAAAAACAATCTGATGCTTTCCGGTGCTATTTGACCAACCAAAGGCTGTCCAACAAAGCTGGAAAGTCCTGTGCCGAATATCGTCAAGGTCAATCCCGATACCACCTGATTTGCTCTTAAAGTAATGGTTAAAAAAGCAAAAATCAGTGCGCCGCATGCACCTGCAATCATTGCAGCTACTAAAGCCAATATGGCATTTCCAGTCATCATCCCTACCATAAATCCCATCACTGCGCCCATCAGCATCATGCCCTCAACGCCAAGGTTTAAATTACCCGACCTTTCTGTAATGATTTCTCCGATGGTTGCAAACAAAAGAGGTGTACCGGCAACTACAGCTGCAGTTAGAAAGGAAATAAATGCTTCCATAATCAGCGAACCTCCTTTTCTACGGGGTTTTGATGTTTTACAAATATAAACTTATATCGTACAAAAAACTCACTGCCTAAAACAAAGAATAAAATAATGCCTTGCATAATCTGTGCAGCTGATTGAGGTATACCAAAAACGGTCTGGATATAGGATCCCCCCTCCAAAAGTGCTGCAAACAGAATGGATACCAGTAAAATAACCGGTGCACTTAAAGATGCTAACCAAGCAGTAATAATCGCTGTATATCCAATTCCTCCCGTCACTTCCACAGACAGTGTGTTGTTAACGGCAGAAGCTTGAATCATCCCAACTAAGCCACAAAGGCCACCGCTCAGTAATATTGCTATTAAAATCGTTCTTTTGATGTTAATCCCTGCATATCGTGCTGTATCAATGCTTTCACCGATTACAGCTATTTCATAACCTTTTTTTGTATGCTTTAAGAAGATATAGATCGCAGCTACCAATAAAAGTGCAATTACCCAGCCAATATGCACACCAAAAAGCTTTGGCAAAATAGCATTATCGGTAAAATTTGCAATTTTGGGGAATCCCAGAGAGTTTGGATCTTTCCAGGGTCCATATTGCAAATACATAATCCATTTAAGTCCAATATAATTCATCATTAAAGTAACGATGGTTTCGTTAGTACCCCACTGTGCTTTAAAAAAAGCAGGTATCAGTGCCCAAATTCCCCCAGCCAATACTCCGGCAAGAATCATAAGCAGCAGCAAAATAGGTTTAGGCAAATAGCTCATTTGCAATGCAACAAAACTGGCGGCAAATGCACCCATAGCAATTTGACCTTCTCCCCCAATATTCCAGAACTGCATACGAAAGGCAATGGCAATGCCCAAGGAGGTAATTACCAATGGAATCGCTCCTACAAAGGTTTCACGAGCTCTATAGGCTGTACCAAAAGCACCCTGCACCATTTTCATATAAACATCTGCCGGGTTCAAATCTAGAAGTAAAATAAAAAGTGAAGAAGCAATAAGAGCCAGTATAATAGCGCCTATTCTAATCATCGCAGCTTTTATTCTGCTAGGTTCACTTTTCTTAATGGCACGAATGGTCATTGGCATTATCATGCTCGCTCAGCTCCTCCTTTTGGTTTGAATTTACGGCGCCCACCATCATCAAACCAATTTCTTCTTTTGTACTATTTCTTGCATCAACGATACCTGTTATTTCTCCATCACATATGACCATAATCCTGTCACAGAGCTCCAGCAAAACATCTAAATCTTCGCCGATGTATAAAACAGCAACGCCCTTTTGTTTTTCTTCATTTAAAATATCATAAATCGTATGACAAGAGTTTATGTCAAGGCCTCTTACGGGATATGCCGTTATTAAAACCTGAGGCTTGGAATCCAGTTCCCTGCCCAATAGTACCTTTTGTATATTTCCTCCGGAGAGCATGCGTACCGGATGATTAATTCCCGGCGTCTGAATGCTCAGCCGTTTAATAATTTCCAAGGACTTTTGTTCTGCAGGTTTTCTATTTATAAAGAACCCCTTCTGCTTTTGATACATCTTGAGTACAATATTATTTACGATATCCATTGAGGCAACCAAACCCATGCCCAATCTGTCTTCTGGGATAAAGCTCATACTAATCCCTTTAGCAATAATCTCTGAAGGTGATTTTCCAACCAAATTCTCTTGTTTATAAATAACTTGACCTTGTTTCACCGGATATAGACCTGCAAGTGCTTCACATAATTCTTTCTGACCACTGCCGGCAATTCCTGCAACACCCAGTATTTCTCCGGCATAAATGCTAAAACTGATTTCTTTTAACACTTTTACGCCTTCAACATCAAAAGCAGTTAAGTTACTGACTTCCATTGCTACTTTATTTTTTTCTGATTCAATTCTTTTAATAGATAAATCCACCGGGCATCCCATCATCAATTCCGTCAAATGCTTAGGGTTGGTGGATTCCTTCTCCACAGTCTTTACGGTTTCACCCTTTCGCAGGACAGTGATGCGGTCCGCTACTTCCATAACTTCATTCATTTTATGTGTAATAAAAACGACTGCACAGCCTTCTTCCTTCATACGGTTCATTATTTTAAAAAGCTTTTCGGTTTCCTGGGGGGTCAATACTGCTGTTGGTTCATCCAATATCAAAATCTCAGCGCCTCTGTAAAGCACCTTAAGTATTTCTAAAGTCTGTTTTTCACCCACCGACATATTATATACCTTTTTATCCGGATCAATATCCAAACCAAAGCGAAGGGACATCTTTTTAATTTTTTCTGAAAGTTTCTTTTTATTTAAGAATAGGCTGTTCTTCTGACCAAGAATTATATTTTCCTTAGCAGTTAGAACATCAATCAGCTTGAAATGCTGGTGGATCATGCCTATCCCAGCGTTTATCGCATCCTTTGGCGCTGCAAACTTAACTTCCTTATCTTTTACAAAAATAGAACCGCTGTCGGGGGTATAAACCCCAGACAGCATGTTCATTAATGTACTCTTTCCCGCACCATTTTCTCCCAAAAGGGCATGAATTTCACCACTTCGTACGGCCAAGTTAATATTCTTGTTTGCAACTACTTTTCCGAAGGACTTATTAATATTCTTCATTGAAATATAGTTGTTTTCCATC
>JAQSYD010000067.1 GCA_029256325.1 Clostridia bacterium | reverse complement strand
AAAAGAAGCGCAAGCTTAATTAAATGAAATAATAGGAGGTAACAAAAAAATGGCAAGTGAAAAAACTTTAAAGTTTATTGAAGAAATAAAAGGCATGACAGTTCTTGAGTTAGCAGAGTTGGTAAAGGCAATCGAAGAGGAATTCGGCGTAACAGCTGCAGCTCCAGTAGCAGCAGCAGGTGCAGCAGCAGCTGCAGCTCCAGTTGAAGAGAAGACTGAGTTCGACGTAATTCTTGCAGCAGCAGGTACTGACAAAATAAAGGTAATCAAGGTAGTTAGAGAAATAACTGGTCTTGGTTTGAAGGAAGCAAAGGATCTAGTTGACAATGCTCCAAAGCCTGTTAAAGAAGCAGTTGCAAAGCAAGATGCAGAAGATCTAAAAGCAAAGCTTACAGAAGTAGGCGCAACAGTAGAAATAAAGTAATTCATTTTACTGATCAAGAAAGTCGTATTAATACGGCTTTCTTTTTTTATGCTATGTTAAAGAAGCGTGTTGATACCCTTCGAATCGAAGCAATGCGGTCACGAGCTTGTGAAGAATTTTAAGATCCTTCTGTCGTTCCTCCCTCAGGATGACACGTCAACCTCCAGTAGCTTTGATAACAATGACAGACACTTGTTCAGAAAGTATACAAAAAATCAACATATTACTTTATCAGAGCCTTTTTTATGAGAGAAATAATATATAAAATGATAAACTGCTGGATATTATACGACTTATTTTATATAATTAATTCAATGATGTAATTCTAAGGAGGTATTTATATGTTGAAAAGGATTCAAATGACAGCACTAATGCTTGTTTTAATCATTGCTTTAGTTGGATGCATCAGCAAAGCACCAACCATAGTGGGCGAATGGCATTCTGAACAGGATAATATAGTTATGGTCATAAATGAAAATGGAACTTTTGCTATATCAGATGAAACTCTGCAAGATGCTGATTTGCTTTCGGGAACCTACCGTATAGAAGGGGATAAGTTTTTATATACGCCCACAGATGAAACAGAGTTGACGAATACCTTCGTTCTAGAGGGCGATACACTTACATTGACTTATAAAGAATATAGCAGCACATTTAAGAGAGCTGAGAAATAAAACAGGTTTTTCGCTTTGACAGATATATATTACAACAGATATTTTTTATCTGAACATATGCTTCATCGATTTTGCTTTAGAGACTTAATGTAGGTACATATAGCAGGTTGTTTTGAGGATAAAGGACTATTGGTTTTTCCAATAGTCCTTTTTTGTTGCATAAAATTAATTTACAAAAAAGGATAAATTTATAAAAAGGGTATTCCAATTACATACAAAAGATGATATAATAACCACAAATGTCATAAATAATTACAATATATGACTGGGGATGAGTAATTTTGAACAATCAAGCTTTTAAAATGACATTACTTATAACACAAATGATCATTGCTGTAATTACTGATGTGTACTGCTACAAAGTGAAGAATTTAATGATAATAACCTTTCTTGTTATAGAAACCATATTCTATGCAATATCTATTGGTGAAAATAGTTTTCTTGTCGGTTTATTAGGTTTAGCTGCTCCTTTTATATTATTGTTTCCGTTATATACTTTTAAAATGCTAGGTGCGGGAGACATCAAATTGTTTTGTTCTATTGGTTTTTTACTAGGGATAAAGGATGTTTTATATAGCATTGCGTATAGCTACTTGTTTGGATTTTTAATAGCTGTGATTATCATGATAATTCGAGATAATTTCATAACTAGGTTAAAAAATTTATTGATTTATCTAAAAAGCTGCATTCTTTCCATGTGCATACTGCCCTATGGAGGACTGGATGTACGGTCTGATGGGAGAATGCATTTCACAATACCCATTGCTATGGGGACAATAGCGGTTATGATATTTTAATATTGAAGGTGAGAAAATGAGTACCATAAAGCTAATCATTGCAGAGGAAAACCAGAGCTATATCAAGGGATTGACACTATATTTACAAGAGGAGTATGGACAAGCTTTCGAAATAATCTGTTTTACCCAGGCAGAAATTCTAATAGATTACTTAAGTAAGCATGAAGCAGCAGATATTCTTCTCATCAACCCTGTGTTACTAACAAAGAATATAAGTACGAAGTACATTAGATCTGTGGTTTTACTTGTTGATAGTGTGGATAATGAAAAGGAAAATTCGATATACAAATATCAAAAAGCAGATCAAATCGCAAAACAGTTATTGACGCTATATGATAAGAATACAAACAGTGGGTCAAAAATTTTTCGGAATTGCAGCAAATGTAAGCTTATATCTGTATATTCGCCTTCAGGTGCAGCAGGTAAGACTACGGTAGCTTACAATTTGGCAATTCAGTATGCTATGCAAGCTAAAAAGGTTTTATATATCTCTTTAGAGTCCTATTCTGCACTTCCCATATTCACGCAGAAAGAATCCTCCAAAGGATTAATCTTTTTACTGTATTTGCTTAAGAGCAAGCTTCCGAATATACAGCTGAAGCTAAATACAATCATTGCTGCGGATCATAATACAAATATTTACTTTGTAGAGCGCGAGAAGAACATTTTAGAGTATAAAGATATTAATATTGAAGACTTAGGATTACTGAACGATTTTTTTAGAGATCAAAGCGATTATGATGCCGTGATCCTAGACTTAGATAGCTCGATGAGCGAGATTGTTTTAGGGGCTTTTAAATATTGTGAAGTTGTTATAAACGTACACTGTAATGACAGTACTGGTATTGCAAAGGCAGAGTGCTTCAAGCAGCAAGTAAGCAAAATAAGTAAGCTTTTGGAACTGGACATCAGCAGCAAGCTTATAGAAGTCAGAAATAAATCAGATATTGCCATTCAAAATGAATACAAGGACGACTTGAAATCGGAGGATTACAAAGAACTACTTGAAATACCTTATATAAAAGGAGCTTGTATAGGCCAAGGAGCTTATTTTCCTGAAATGACATACTTTAAGCAGTTATATGATACTGTGGAAAATTCATTTTAGATATTAAGGAAAACACACAGCAAAACTAACTTTATGTAGTTGCTCCACGTCAGCTATCGCATCCTGTGCAATAACATAAACTAAGTTTTGCAGTGAAATAAAGGAAAACACACAGCAAAACTAACTTTATGTAATTGCTCCACGTCAGCTATCGCATCCTGTGCAATAACATAAACTAAGTTTTGCAGTGTGTATAGGAGAAAGCATATGCCTATAAATAATAATCAGATTATGAATGATATAAAGAAATTGGTTCGTGAGAATCTAGACTTTAATCAAGATCTTAAGGATGAAGATATTCTGAGTATGATAACAGAATTGGTCTTTGATAAGTCTTCTAAAAACTACATACAAGCTAAAGATAAAAAAGAAATGATAGATGCAATATTCAACTCCTTAAGAAGATTGGATGTACTGCAACCTTTATTAGAGAATCAGCATATTACAGAAATAATGATTAACGGACCGGGAGATATATTTATAGAAATTGAAGGGGTAGTAACCAAAGCAGACACCTGCTTTGAAAGCAAGGAAAAATTAGAGGATGTTATTCAATCCATTGTATCAAAGGTGAATAGAACTGTTAATGAATCCTCACCTATCGTAGATGCAAGGCTTACAGATGGTTCTAGGGTAAGCGTAGTATTACCGCCTATCGCATTAAACGGTCCTATATTGACAATAAGAAAATTCAGCAGCAGTGTATTGACAATGGACAAGCTTGTGAGCTGGGGAGCTATTACGGAAGAAGCAGCACAGCTTTTGGATATCTTAGTAAAAGCAAAATATAATATATTTATCTGCGGAGGGACAGGCTCGGGAAAAACTACAATGCTAAATGTGTTAGCACAATACATACCTTCGGAAGAACGTATCATTACCATAGAAGACTCTGCTGAGCTGCAAATAAATAATATTTGTAATATCGCAAAGCTTGAAACAAGGAATTCCAATACTGAAGGAAAAGGCGAAATCACAATAAGAGATTTAATTAGAGCTTCACTTAGAATGAGACCGGAAAGAATCATTGTCGGTGAAGTAAGAGGTGCAGAAGCGTTGGATATGCTGCAGGCAATGAATACAGGACATGATGGTTCTATTTCTACAGGGCATGCAAACTCAAATCTTGATATGATAAGTAGACTTGAAACCATGGTTTTATGCGGTGCAGTACTACCTCTTGAAGCAATCAGACAGCAAATAGCTTCTGGAATAGACATCATGATTCACCTTTCGCGGCTAAGAGATAAGTCAAGAAAAATTATGGATATAAGCGAAATAACAGGTTATAAAAATGGACAAGTATTGTTGAACCCCATTTATGCTTTTAAAGAGGAGCAAAGCAGTAGTCCACATCTTGTAGTGGGCAGCTTACGTGCTACCGGCAATAAGCTTCAGAACTTACAAAAGCTAAAAATGGCTGGTTATAAGGTTGAAATTTGAGGTGAAAGCATTGGATATTTTTAATATAACTCTTATCGTTATTGCAGCTTCAGCAATTATCATTATTGCGGCAGCTTACATAAAACTAAATCTTGATATCAATTTCATAAAAAAAAAGATAATAATAGAAAGTAAGTTACAAAACACTGTAAACGCTCTTATTGATTATGATTTGTATATCATGAAGCCTATAGAATATGGCATTGCAGTGCTGATTGCTGCTGCTGCATTGTTTTTGATAGGTATCATTTTTTATCGAAGCATTGTATTAGCTTTACTGCTCACACCCCTTTCATTTTTTTATCCCAAGATTAGAACGAAGCAAATAATTGAAAAAAGAAAAAGAGAGCTAAAGCTGCAGTTTAAAGATGCACTGCAATCCTTGTCTTCTTCCTTGCATGCGGGAAAGTCCTTTGAATTGGCGATGAAAAGTGCAATTTCAGATCTATTAATTCAGTATGAAGCGGACACTTATATTATACGAGAGTTTGAAATTATTTTGAGAAAGCTGGAGTCAAACGATACAATAGAAAGGGCTTTTAAAGAGTTTGCTGGAAGGGCAGGGCTTGAAGAAATACAGAGCTTTGCTGAGATTTTAGAAATTTGCAAACGCAGTGGTGGAAACTTAATAACAGCGATAAAAAGCAGCACCGACATCATTGCTGATAAAATTGAAGTACTCAATGACATCAGCAGTATTCTTGCGGAGAAGAAACTAGAGCAGAATATATTGTCCATCATGCCTTTAGCATTGATATTAATGCTTTCAGTCTCTGCAGAGGATTTTATGCAGCCTGTTTTCACAGAAGTCATAGGAAGAATCGTAATGTCATTTAGTATGATACTGTTTGTAGTCGCTTACTTTATAGCTGAAAAGATTACTAATATCGAGGTGTAAACATGTTAGTGCTGCTTATTATAGAGGTTGTGGGATTGCTGACCTTCGCTATTTTGTCCAGAAATAAATTCAAGGAGATAGTTGGAACAGCGGAAGCAAAAGAATATAGTCTGCCTTCTATGCTGCCCATTGCCTTGTTTATACTTGAACTCATACAATACAGATATGTCAGCAAGTATGATAAAAAGATATTTAAGATAATAACTAGTCTTCATGGAAATAAAAATGCAGATATTCATATGAAGCTGTATTATAGCAATAAATTGGGATTGATGCTAGGAGCTCTTGTACTTTTGACTTTTTTAGGAGCAGCTTCTGGAAATGCGGACATAAGCTATATACTATTCATATTATTTGCCCCAATATTCGTGTTCTATATAAACGATAAGGACTTAGAAAACAGATTAAAAAAGAAATATGAAGCCATAAGAGCAGATTTTCCCGATATGGTTAGCAAATTGGTCCTGTTAGTAAATGCCGGAATGACCTTAAACAGAGCTTGGGAAAAGATATGTGTTGAGACGAGTAAGAATACTCCGTTATACCAGGAACTAAAGGTAACCTACTTGCAAATTCAAGGAGGAAAGCCTGAGAGTGAAGCCTATGAAGAATTTGCTCGAAGATGCAGGGTTAGAGAAATTACAAAGTTTGTGACGCTGATTATACAAAATCTAAAAAAAGGCAGTGATGATATGGTTCCTTTACTAAGACTTCAGGCGGAGGAATGTTGGGAGCTTAGAAAAATGAGAGCCAGACAACTGGGTGAAGAAGCTTCAGCCAAGCTGATGATTCCTATGATGATTATGTTTATTGGAATTCTGATCATCGTAGTTTTGCCTGCGGTTTTACAGTTGAACAGTCTTTAAAAGGGAGGTGAGAGAATGCTTGTAATTTTAAAGAACTTTATAAAGGATGAAGAGGGGATAAGTACTGTAGAAATTGTTGTTATAATAGCCATACTTGTTGGTATAGCCCTTCTTTTTAAAAATTCCATCGTGAGCTTTGTTAAGAAGATCATCAATAATTTTATTGATGCAGATGTAAGTCCTGGTGAAATTCAAGATCAAGCTCCCATAGCAAATTAGAGATGGCGTTAAGAAATGAAACCACTTGGGGGTAGCACATTAAGCTAGTATGTCGGGTATCGCTTACATACTAGTTTAATGTGCTGCATTAGCAGTATTCGATTCAAATAGTTTTGCAGTAGTTTTTACTTATGCAAATAGATGCTTTGATTAAAGGGGGTAATACCTTGAAGGCTTTCAAACAAAGCAATCGGGGCAGTATTGCTGTTGAGGCTGCTTTGATTGTACCTATTGTAATCATTGCGGTGCTTGTAGTGATATATATCATGCTATTCATATTTCAGTCCTGCATCATGCAGATAACTGCTAATAACATTGCAGAAAGAGTCGCAGCAGTATACTACAGCGATAAGGCAAGTTTTGTCACCGGTAGGCTCTCGAAAGATGATATAGCTAACCTGGGCATATATAGAAGATGGTTCTCCAATACCACCTTACAACAAAATGAGTATAAAGCTGCAGCATTGAAAAGCTTACAGCAAAGAAGTGTTCTAAGGGGTCAAAGCAGCCTGCATATAAAGCAAAGTGGGAATATCATTAACCGAAGAATTACTGTTTTAATCCGATCTGATCACGATAATCCGATAGGAGCTTTGACAGCCCTATGGGGATTAAGCGATAAGATAAGCCTAAGAGTAAGCGCGGAAGCAGCCGTCGATGATCCTGCAGAGTTTATCCGTAATTCAGATTTCATCGTAGAGTCAGCATCAAAGGTACCTGTAATCAGTGACTTTGAAGACAAATGGCAGGAAGTTGTTCATAAGATCATAGTGTATATAAATAAGATGACAAAGGAGCAAAGGGCTGCTGATGGACAAGAATAAACATAGAGGCGCTATTACTGTATATCTAAGTATTATACTGTCAGCTGTAATTATGCTGTCAGGTGTATTAATAGATATAGTAAGAATCAGAGCTGCTGAAGTACAAGTGAAAAGAGCTGTAAGCACAGCCGCTATTTCAGCATTAGCAAGGTACAACACAAGATTAAAGGAGGATTATGGTTTATTCGCATTGCATAATAGTGATAGCTTTTATTTAAATGAGGATGTTGAAGATTATTTAAGAAAAAACTTATTTGCTGATAAGCGCAATTTAAATGCAGAAAATCAAATATACACTTTTTTAAAAGGAATCATAATAGAAAATAAATACAAAAATGTAGATTTCTTAGACTTATATGATTACAGTATAGAGCGTATCAATGTTACACCTGTTTATAACTTTACAGAAAATGAAGTAGCAAGACAGCAAATGATAGAGTATATGAAGTATAGAGCGCCAGTACAATTTGCCGAAAACTTTATGGACAAGATTAATTATGTTGCAAAAACGGAGGAGCTTACATCGGCCTATAAGCAAAAAACAGTAATTGAGAAAAAGCTGAGAAAGATTGAAAATGCAATGAATAATCTTCAACAGCATATAAACCGAATAAATGAATTTGAAAAGAAAAGCTTTGATAGTTCCCCGGCTTCCGGCAGTCCATTAACCAAGCTTTGTAAAAACATAATTTTAGAAGAGATTTACCAAGTCTGCAGAGGAGCTGACCTTGGAAATTCAGAGGAATCTGAAGAGAATGAACGGGCTTCGAATATGATGGAGAGGATAGATGAACTGCATGAGGATGCTGAGGAGCAGGCTGAGAAGTATAAGGATTGGTTGGACGAGCAATTATCCGATTCTCTGATTGCTGGGAAAGGTGCACTTCAAGAGCTTGGAAATATACAAGTTATATCAAAGCAAGCAAGACAGGATATAAACAATTTAAAAGCGGTCTTACAGGAGATAAAAAGTCAGAATAAATCTGGACAAATTAATAATTCAGAGATGATTGCTGCACTACACAAGGATATTGAAAAGTATGAAAAGCTGCTTGATACGGAATGCTCGCAAAACATCTCTGCTGATTTAAATAAGAATCTTGAATTATTAAGGAGTCTTCAAAAAAGCGTTTCTGAACTTCCTGCTTGGATTGCTTCTGAGTCTAGGCAGATAAGTTCAAGGTCACTAAGAAATCTTGAAGGCTCATTTGAAGATGGTGCAAGCCTTAAAATTATTGATCAGTCGCAGTTTGATTCATTAATGAGAAAGCTGACATCAAATATGAAGCTGAAGTCAATGAAAGAAGCAGCGCATAGTTATGAGGATATAGCCAATATATTGGACAAGCGTATCAGCAGCAAGGGCAAAGACCCAAGAAAAAACACTGCAGAGGCTGCAAAGAAAATAAGGAATGAAGTTCAGGGAGCTGTTTTAAGTCCAAGAAAAATTGAAAATCCAACCCTGCTGCCTTCTTATTTTATCCATGGAAGCTATCCAAACAAGATATTTAGTGAGGATATACTGCCAGCTGAAGGGATTAACAATACTGAACCAAAGGTTATAGAAGAGTTTGATGCTGATTTTGATGAAGACAGCAGTTTTGTTGAGGAAAGCTTTGATTATATCATTCATTTTGCTCAAGCGCTTAAGAGCAATGCATTGGATATAAGAAATGAAATTTATATCAATGAGTATATTCTAAAGAGCTTCAAGGATGTAGTGGAAATCGCAGATTCGAGTACAGACCATAAAAGTAATACTACCTTTTTTGAAAAAGGTGAGGTTGAATATATTGTAGGCGGAAATAGCAATGAGGAAATTAATATATATTTGATCAAGGGACAAATACTCTTAATCAGATTTGGTATGAATACACTTCATATATATTCAGATCCTCAAAAAAGGCTGCAGGCATTGGAGATAGCTACAGCTGCAGCAGGTCTGACTGGCTTTGGAATACCTATTGTTCACAATCTGATCATGTGCGCCTGGGGTACAGCGGAGGCGATCTATGATATAAATGACCTTTATGCAGGAAAAAAAGTACCCTTTATAAAGACAGTTGATAATTGGAGAACGGATTTGCTGCCATCAGGCTTTAAGGCAAAAGATGATATACAGAAGGAAGCAGGATTAATGGATTTTGACTATCACGATTATTTAAGACTTCTTTTGTTGGTGAAGGATAAAGAAGTTAAGATGAACAGAATCGAGGACTTGATACAGCTTAATCTGCAGCTAAGCAATCCTGATTTTAAGTTAAACAGCTGCAATACCTATATAAAGGTTGATGTAAGCGTTTCCATAAGATATTGGTTTATCACGAAGCTGTTTGTGCACTCCAAAGATAAGAACCTTGAGGGGGATAGGCATATCATCCATATCGAGGCTTGGAGGGGATACTGATGGATCGGGCTAAGTATAATGCAAGGGGTTCAATTACAATAGAAGCTGCTATTGTATTACCTGTTTTTATTTGTGTGGTCATTAGCCTGGCGATGCTGATAAAACTGGTATACATTCATGATATCATGCAGCATTCCATTGATGAAGCAGCCAATGAATTGGCAGCATACGCCTATATATATCATATAAGTGATATAAAAGATATTGACGATGGGATACAGGATAACTTGGGAGATAACGCTGCGCGTGCAGAAGGACATATAGGAGCTGTTGTTGATGCCTTCGATGCTTTGGAAAGTGCATACACAAGAGGGAGTGACTATATCGAAGAGGCTGATAGGTTGGTATCCTCAGAAACAAGCTTTATAAGCAAAGCAAATCAAATAATCAATCAGGCAGGCAACTTATATGGTGATGCACATGAGATTTCACAGCAAGGAATAGATTCTATAAACAATTTATATGAGGCTTTTGAGGAGATTGGCAAAGATCCCAAAGCAGAAGCAGAAAGTGTAGCTTGGATGCTTTCTAAGGGATTGTACAGTGATGTTAAAACTATGATAGCTGTGCCAGTTGTGAAACATACTGTTAAGAAATATTTACAGAAGTCGGAGCTTGAAGATTTAGATAGGACCTTGAGGAAATTGAATGTGTACAATGGGTTTAATGGGTTGGATTTTTACTCTTCCACATTTTTTCAAGGAGATGAAAATATAGATATCATTGTTAAATATAGAGTGAAGCTGCCTCTGCCTGTGCAAATATTACCTGACATTTATATGGTGCAGAGAAGTACTGTAAGAGCGTGGTTAAATGGGGGAGATGGGACAAGCATTGAAGATTCAAGCATATGGGATTTGCCTAACAAGCAAAGAGGAATGAAAATAGAAGAAATTTATGGGGGGAATCTTCCTTTTGACTTCCCCTTCATTGATATCTATGACAGTGCTTCTGCAACAGGTACTTCCATAAAGAGCATAAATCTAAACAGTAAAAGCTATCAGGATAAAGCAAATCTTAACAGGGTACTGAAGCAATATGTAGATGATATTAGAGCATGTGACACAATAAATTATAAGCAGGACCTATATGATATTAAGGTAAAGAAGCTTATTTTTGTAATCCCAAAGGGCTCCCTGAATGAACATAACAGTGATATATTGGAACAAGTAAAAAGCTATGCTGTTCGTAATGGAATAGACATCAGGATAAGTGAGCTTTAATAGGGAGGATGAAAATGGAAGGTGAATTAATCATTGAAGGCTTCATTCATATTTTTATGATGGGTGTGCTTATTGCTATAGCTATTGTGGACGTGAAAGAAAAAAAGATCAATCAAAAGCTTTTATGGATATTGCTGCTGGGAAGTTTTATAGCTATTTATAAAAGAAATGAATTGAGCATAGCAAGCGCAGTAATTACTATGACAGCTATGTTTATACCGCTAAGCTTCATACATGTCATTTCTCATAAAGCCATAGGTTGGGGAGATGTTAAGCTGTGTTCCTGCATAGCCCCTTATCTTGGAATTGAGAGAGCGTTTTCTATGTTTTTTATTGCAATGTCGATTTGCGGGCTTACTGCGTTGATATTACTAGGCATGAATAAAGCAAATAAGAATAAAGAGCTTCCATTTGCTCCTTTTGCCGCAATTGGAACAGTTGTAGTGCTTATTTTCTAAGAAATTGGAGGGGACAAAAGGTGAATGCAATGATAAATGGACGATTGGTTTCTTATCAAAATGATTTACAGCGCAGCTATATGGTGTTAAAGCTGCTTGAAGAAGATGTGATGGAGGAATACCAAACCAGAATGATACAAGAAAATTCTGTGCCACAACTTCTGCCCCTGTATAAAAAACAAATCGACAATGACATATATATTTTCTTTGATATCACCTCAAAGACAACTTTGAATCAGCTGCTTGGAAGGGTAAAGCTTACTAAACATGAATTTTTATCAATTTTCAAAAGTCTGATTCAGTCAATTGGTATCGGCAAGCAATATTTGCTCCAAGGTGGAAGCTATATTCTGCATGGGGATTATATATATATTGATCCTGCATCCTTGGAGATTTCCATCGCTTACCTGCCGATTGTATCAGCTTCTGATGTTAATCATGAAGTTAAAGCTTTGATGTTGGATTTGCTGGTTTATAAGGCTTCTTTTGTATCACCTTCAGAGGGTGACTTTGTATATGAGCTATTAAGCATGATGAAAAGTGACAATTTTACCTTGCAGCAAATGGATAAGATCATATTCAGTTTTGCCATAGGACAGGAGCAGAAAAACAGGACAGAGGTCTCTGCTCCACAGGAGCTGGTGCAAAAAGGAAAGAAAGCCAAAACTGTTACTTTAAACTCTAAGGCGAATCTTCATTATCTAATATTAATTCTATTGCAGTTATTTTTTGCAGCTGTGGCAATTTTATGGATGAGATATTCTTATTTTCAAACGGAAAATGTAGACATTTCTACATGGATAGGTATTGCAATAATTTTGTCGGCTTTGGATGTTTTGTTCATAAAAAGGATGAAGTCCAAGGATAAATCTAGTTTGACAATTAAAAGGATGCATCAAAAAACCAATAAATCAAATTCGTCTGCTAATTTCAAGAATGTGCAAGAGATCATAAAGAAAAGCAGGAATGCAGGAGCGCTAATAATAGACTCGGAAGAGTATGCTGCAATGCAAGAGGCTAAAGCTTATATAGATCCCAAGAGTCTAGAAACCAGTGTTTTAATAGAAGAGGCTCCTAAGCGAGCCTGTTTAATAGGGCTTGGGGAAAATGTGCAGGAGAAGATTTATATTGATAAGACAAGCTTTGTTATTGGAAGGATAAGGTCTCAATCGGATTATATATCTTCAAATCGAACGGTTGGAAAGCTGCATGCAGAAATCACGAATAAAGAAGGCGTTTATTATATTAAGGATTTAAATTCACGCAATGGCACTTATATTAACGGTGAAAGGATCGTAAGCAATGTTGAACATTCCATACAAAATAACGACAGAATTGCCTTTGCCAACAGTGAGTACAAGTTCCTATGGAGCTAAGGAGCAAATAAGTCAAATTCATAATAACAGAAGGTTCTGCATTTCTTCTATAACCGATAAAGGCAATTTCAAAGAAAAAAATCAGGATAGTTTGCTAATAAGGCATGGAGAGTCCGCTTTGGGGCATTGCGTACTGATGGCAGTGGCAGACGGAGTCGGAGGCTTGCAATGCGGAGAAATTGCAAGTCGGTTCGTGGTGGAAAAATTAAATGATTGGTGGAATATGAATTTTAAAAGTATTGCATTTAAAACACTCAATAATATTGAACATCATATCAGTGCCAGCATCAATGCAGCCATTGCTGAAGTCAATCTTGAAATATATGAAAAGAGCAAAGAATATAACTATAAAACAGGAACTACACTTTCTCTTTTATTCATAATGGAGCATTGGTATTGTATAAAGCATGCAGGAGACAGTAGGGTTTATATAGGTCCGCAGCATTTACACCAGCTTACAGAGGATGATAATCTGCTGAACAGGTATTTGAGATCCGGAACAGAAATTGAGCCTTTAGAGAGTTATGCTGTATTGGCCAATACCTTAACAAGATGTATAGGTGTAAAGGCTGAGATAGAACTATCTGAACTGTCTGGAGCCTTTGAACAAAAAGACAGCTTTATGTTATGCACCGATGGATTCTATAAGCACATCAAGGATGATGAACTGCATAAGTGTATACGTAAATGTTCCAGGAACCCTGAAAAAAGCCGGGAGTATCTGCAGCAGATCGCATACAGAGCAAGAAATCGAGGGGAGTCCGACGATATATCTGTCATCCTTTTAATTGGAAGTAAAGGTTCATGATACTATGAAAAATAATCATCTTGAGAGAGGGTGAAGTTTTAATGATTGTATCTTTATTAGGTATTACTGCGCTATTTACTTTGATACTGAATTTAATTCTTGTTGGATATTTATTAAAGGATAAGCTTTCAATTCACTCTAATAATAACAATAAGAAAGACGTAATAAACTTTGTGTTGTCACCCCATAAAGAGAATAAGACTGACACTGATACTGACACGCTGGCAACAGAGCTCATATTTAAGAATGAAAGCGAAAATGAATACAATGAGTAACAAGCAGCTTAATAATAAATATAGGTTGGAAAGAAAAATAGCGCAAGGGGGTATGAGCAGCATATACTTATGCACCAACATAGAATTAGGAAATAAGTGGATTGCTAAGCATATTGACCGAAGATATTCCGGCTTTATTTATGAAGAAGAGATTTTAAAGAAGCTGAACCACGTGAATCTACCTCAAATAATTGATATCTGCAGGGATGACTCCGGTGTCTACATCATCGAGAGCTATATTGAAGGCATATCCCTGCAAAAGAAGCTGGAGAACTTGGGAAAGCTTGATGTTGATAAAGTCATAGATTATTCATTGCAGCTATGCGAAGTGCTAATATATCTGCATAATATGAAGCCAAAGGCGATTATCCATAAAGATATAAAACCCTCTAATATTATTGTTACTGAATATGATAAGCTGATATTAATCGATTTTGGCATTTCGGAGGAACTGGGAAGCATCAAGGGTTCTTTAACGGCAGGGACAAATGCTTATGCATCTCCAGAGCAAATGCGGAATAGGGCAAGCATTGATACAAGAGGGGATATATATAGTATGGGTGTTTTGATATATCAAATGTTAATCGGCCAACTGCCTGGAAGAGGAATGGTAACGAACACACAAAAAAAATCCATAGTCTACAAAAAGTTGCTCGAAATGAGTGAAAGATGCAGTCGGTTTTTACCGGAAGAAAGATATCAACGGGTAGAAGAAATAAAAAAAGACTTGCTGATTATTAGAAATAAGGTTATATTAATAAAGGAAAGCAGTAAAATAGCGAAAAAGCTTATTTTATTTCTGATTTTTATTATATCCATGATAAATTACATATGTTTCATTATTGGATTGATACTTTTTAAGGGATGATTGTTAAAACCATCCCTTAAATTTTGTTCAGAAATCCGATATTATTGGATATTTTAATGAATTTATACATAAATTAAATAATATTGCACACATTGTTATAAAAAAGCTTGACAGTAATTATATGGTATGTTAACATTATATATTGCATTGGAGTAAGCAATTTTACAAATTATGCTACCAAAATGTATATTATAACTTAATATGGCAATATTAAAAGTATGTATGCTTTTAATTTCATAACACCAAAAGCGACGAACTGAAGCTAAAATTCAGCATTATTGTTTGTAGATTAGGTAAATGCTATGCATATGCACATTTGCAAGTATGGTTTTTATTCGAAGGTTTTTTGCTTTTGGCTATTTTACTTTATTTAAACTAAGGGGTGAGTGACTTTATGGTACATCCAATATCTGTTGGCAAAACTCATAGGATGAGCTACTCAAAAATCGATGAAGTAATGGATATGCCGAATCTTATCGAAGTCCAAAAGAACTCATATAATTGGTTCTTAAAAGAGGGCTTGCGAGAAGTATTTAATGATGTATCTCCAATTCAGGACTACACAGGCAACCTGGTACTAGAATTTGTTGACTATTCTTTAGACGGGAAAACCAAATATTCAGAAGAAGAATGTAAAGAAAGAGACGTTACATACTCTTCTCCTCTCAAGGTAAAAATCAGACTTATTAACAAGGGAACCAACGAAGTTAAAGAGCAAGAAGTATTTATGGGCGATTTCCCGCTTATGACAGAGAACGGAACTTTCATTATCAATGGAGCAGAAAGAGTAATAGTCAGCCAGTTGGTAAGATCACCGGGAGTATACTATGTTGAGACAATAGACAAGTCCGGTAAAGAACTATATTCATCTACCGTAATTCCAAATAGAGGAGCTTGGCTTGAATATGAGACAGACTCCAATGATATCCTTTGGGTGAGAATTGACAGAACCAGAAAGGTACCAATAACTGTACTCCTAAGAGCATTGGGCTTTGGTTCGGATGAAATCATCGAAAACGTATTGGGAGAAGATGAAAGAATTAAGGC
>JAQSYD010000066.1 GCA_029256325.1 Clostridia bacterium | reverse complement strand
CAAATTAATCTAAAGGTATATAATATACTATAAATTAACATATTAAAAGCGTTGAAAAAGAGGAGTACGTAGACATCCCCTTTCAGAGAGAAGAATTCATAGGCTGAGAAATTCTTCAGGTTAGATGCTGCAGAAGGTAGCTTTGGAGCTCCTATGCTGAATTCAGTAGGTATAGGCGGACAGCTAGTTCGTTATTGATGTGAGCGCCGGTGATAGCCGGAATTAAGGTGGTACCGCGATAGTTCCCTTCGTCCTTATATTTGGACGAGGGGTTTTTTGTTTTTGATTTGTTAATAATATTAGTGCAATCATTAAGGAGGTAATATCATGAGTGAAGCAAAAGAATTGGCAAAATCCTATGATCCCTAGACAATACATTGCAGGATGTATTGATAAGATGGAGAAGAATGCAAGGCTATTCAGCATTGTGGCTGCCAGGTACCGATCATGCAAGTATTGCTACAGAGGCAAAGATTGTTGAGGCACTTGCAAAGGATGGCATAAGCAAATACGATTTGGGCAGAGAGAAGTTCCTGGAAAAGGCATGGGAGTGGAAGGATATATACGGCAGCAGAATTCTGAATCAGCTGAAGAAATTAGGCAGCTCCTGTGATTGGAGCAGAGAAAGATTTACTTTGGATGAAGGGTGCTCTAAGGCTGTTGAAGATGTATTTATTAAGTATTATGAAAAAGGTTTGATATACAGAGGAGAAAGAATTATCAACTGGTGTCCTACCTGTAAGACTTCTATTTCTGATATTGAGACAGTATATGAAAACAAGCAAGGCAATTTCTGGCATATAAAATATCCGGTAAAAGACAGCAACGAATTTATTGAAATTGCGACAACAAGACCGGAGACAATGCTTGGGGATACGGCAGTAGCGGTAAACCCAAAGGATGACCGCTACAAGCATTTGGTAGGCAAAACTTTAATATTACCTCTCATGAACAAAGAAATTCCAATCGTAGCAGATGATTATGTTGATTTGGAGTTTGGAACAGGAGCTGTTAAGATAACACCGGCTCATGATCCCAATGACTTTGAGGTAGGTATGAGACACAATCTGCCCATGCCTAGAGTAATGAATGATGATGGCACGATCAATGAGCTGGGCGGCAAGTATCAAGGTATGGATAGATTTGAAGCTAGAAAAGCCATTGTTCAGGATTTGGAAGAACAGGGCTTGTTGGTTAAGATAAAGGACCATGAACACAATGTAGGACACTGTCAACGCTGCACAACAGTAATAGAGCCAATTCTTTCAAAACAGTGGTTCGTAAAAATGAAGCCTTTGGCAGAGCCTGCGCTTAAGGTAGTAAGAGATGAAGAAATAAAATTTGTACCGGAGCGTTTCTCAAAAATATACTTTAACTGGATGGAGAATATACAAGATTGGTGCATATCCAGACAGCTTTGGTGGGGTCATAGAATACCGGCTTATTATTGCACACACTGCGATGCGGTAATCGTAGCCAAGGAAAAGCCGGGCAAATGCAGCAGATGTGGCGGCGAGCTTAAGCAGGATGAAGATACACTAGATACTTGGTTCAGTTCAGCGTTGTGGCCTTTCTCAACCTTGGGTTGGCCTGACAATACAGCGGATTTGAAGTACTTCTATCCGACAAGTGTTTTAGTTACCGGTTATGATATCATATTCTTCTGGGTTGCAAGAATGATTTTCTCAGCTATGGAGAATATGAAAGAGATACCATTTAAGCATGTATTTATACACGGAATTGTGAGAGACTCTGAAGGCAGAAAGATGAGCAAGTCTTTAGGTAATGGTATTGATCCTTTGGAAGTAATCGATAAATATGGAGCTGACGCCTTGCGCTTCAATCTGATCACAGGTAATTCCCCAGGAAATGATATGAGATTTATTTGGGATAAAGTAGAGTCTTGCAGTAATTTCGCAAACAAAATATGGAATGCGTCCAGGTTTGTTATGATGAATCTAGACGTTGATGCAGTTGAAAAAGCTGATAGAAATGTTTATGAACAAAACCTTACAACTGCAGATAAATGGATATTAAGCAGATACAATACAGTAGTAAAAGAGGTAACGGATAATCTGGAAAAATTTGAAGTAGGTATGGCAGCGCAAAAGCTTTATGATTTCATATGGTCTGAGTTCTGTGATTGGTACATTGAACTGGTAAAACCAAGACTATACGGAGATGATGCAGCTTCCAAGCTTGCAGCTCAAATTACTTTAGTGGATGTACTCACCGGTACCATGAAGCTGCTGCATCCTATGATGCCGTTTATTACAGAAGAAATATATCAGCATTTGCCTGGAACTGACAAATCCTGAACAGGAAAGCAATATGGAAATTGTGATGGCTGCAATAAAGTCTATCAGAAATATCAGAGCAGAGATGAATGTAGTTCCTTCCAGAAAAGCAAAGGTTCTGATTATTGCTACTGACGAAAAGGTTAAGAACGCCATAGAAGCAGGCAGTATTTACTTCGAGAGATTGGCCTCTGCATCTGAGGTGCAAATGATCAGTGATAAGACTCAAATTCCAGAAGGAGCAGTACCTGTAGTGATTGCCGGAGCTGAAATTTTCCTTCCTCTTGAAGAGCTTGTTGATATGGAGAAGGAAAAGGAAAGACTGAGTAAGGAAAAGGAAAACCTTGAAAAGGAACTTCAAAGGGTAAGAGGCAAATTAAATAATCAAGGCTTTGTTGCTAAGGCACCTCAAAGTGTAATTGAGGAAGAAAGAGCTAAGGAAGCAAAATATCAGGAAATGTTCGATAAGGTAATGGAAAGACTAAATGCAATGAAGTAGTATGCGAAGGGATGGTCAAACATCCCTTCTTTCCTATTTACATACGGGAGGGAAATTTATGGAGAACAAAAAAACGAGCACTTTGCGTATTTTGATGGGCATTTTAGGGGTTGGAGTAATCGCATTAAGTATCACACTATTTACTACAGAGAATGCAGGAGAAATATTTAAAGCTGTTTTTACATCACTGTTGCAGGTTAATTTAGGCTTGCTTTTATTGGTATTCGGCATAAGTGAAAACCGCAGCAAAGGGAAGCCGAAGGGCAATATGTATTTTGTGGTTGGATTAGCTGTACTGACTTCAACGGCTTTTACTATTTATGATCTATTTACTAGGCTGGCACAATAATATATGAATTGAACTCATGAAGACCTTCATATATAATTATCCCTATAAACTCTAACTGAGAGGTGCGAAACATGAATTTTGAACAAACAGTACATTACATAGAAAACAGCATGCGCTTTGGGTGCAGACCGGGTTTGGAGAGAACTGCAAAGCTTCTGGAGCTTTTGGGGAATCCGCACAAGAAAATCAATTTTGTACATATCGCAGGTACAAACGGTAAAGGTTCAACAACGGCAATTGTTTCAAACATATTGAAGCATGCGGGCTACAAGGTGGGGACATACACATCGCCGCATCTTTATAGGATCACAGAGCGCATTGTTATTAACGGCGTGCACATTACGGAAGATAGCTTTGTTAAATACGCCAACAAGGTTATCGAGAAAATGAAATATATGGAAGCGAACAATATGGAAGTTCCTACGCAGTTTGAAATGCTGACAGCTATGGCTTTTTTGTACTTTGAAGAAACAAAGGTAGATGTAGCGGTAATAGAGGTAGGACTTGGCGGTATGTATGATGCTACCAATGTTATAGATGCAGTATTATCCGTAATTACCTCAATAAGCTATGATCACACTGACATACTGGGAAATACAATAGAGCTGATAGCTGCAGAAAAAGCCGGAATTATCAAAGACAAAGCGACAGTCATACTCTATCCGCAGTTATACCAGGAAGCAGAAAATACGGTGGAAGAGGTCAGCAAAAAGAAAAGTGCCAAGCTGGTAAAGGTAAGTGCAGAGCAATCCACACTGATAAAATTTGATATTATGGGACAAAGCTTTGATTATACCTATGAAGATGTCAAGCTATCAAACTTAAACGTGCCTTTGCTGGGTGACCATCAGATTAAAAATGCGACAGTAGCTGTTACTGCAGCCATAGAGCTGTCTAAGCTGGGCTATGATATTAAGCAAGATCATATAAGAATAGGCTTGGAAACTGTGCAGTGGCCTTGCAGATTAAGTGTTGTTAACAAGGAACCGCTCATCATTATTGATGGGGCGCACAATGAAGATGGCGTAAACTCACTTAAGGAGGCATTTAAAAAATACCTGTCCGATAAAAATATCATACTAGTTATAGGTATGTTGGGAGACAAGAACTACAGCTACGCATTGCAGGAGCTTGCACCCTTAGTGAAGCATTTAGTTGCTACAGAACCAATTAGCCCAAGAGCCCTTAAGGCTGAACAAATGGCTGAGATGGCGAAGAAGTACAACGATAATGTTGAGGCAGAAACAGACATTATAAAGGCAATTGAAAAGGCCAAAAAGCTAGCAGATGAGAACAGCGTCATTGTAGTTGGCGGATCACTGTATTTAGCAGGCAGTGCCTATGAATATTTAACAAAATGATTTTAAGCCGGTTTTTACCGGCTTTTTACTTTTACTGTATATATAATAAACAATAATAAAAAGTGAATTATTGCAAAAGATAGACTATAAAAGTAAAAAGGAGTGATTTGATGTTTAAACATGAAAAGAAGCTGTTAAGCGAGGTTCGAGTTGACAGACCAAACCCAAACTATGCAGCAATGCTGCAGGAACAGCTTGGCGGCCCACAAGGCGAATTAAAGGCAGCCCTTCAATATATGTCACAGAGCTTTAGAATTAAAGACCTGGCTATCAAGGATCTGTTTTTGGATATTGCATCAGAAGAACTTAGCCATATGGAAATGGTAGCAACTACTATCAACATGCTTAATGGTCACGATTTGAATGCTCAAAATGCAACTATTGGAAATATTGAAGCCCATGTGCTGACAGGACTTTCACCAATGCTTACAAATGCATCCGGACAATTGTGGACAGCAGGATATGTAAATTGTACAGGGGACTTGCCGGCAGATATTCTTTCGAATATTGCGGCAGAGCAAAGAGCAAAGGTTGTATATGAGTATCTGCATAGACAAATAAACGACAAAGGTGTAAGAGATACGATTGACTTCTTACTAAATAGAGAAGAAGCGCACAACACAATGTTTAGAGAAGCCTTCAACAAGATACAGGACACTGGAAGCTTAAAAGACTGGGGCGTAACAAAAGACTCTAAACTGTATTTTGACTTGTCGACCCCGGGCAAGCATTTTGATGAAGTGAACAATGCACAGCCACCAAGCTTTAACGAACCAAACCCTGGTAAGCACTAATAAAGAAGGGGCATTATGAAAAATGCCCCTCGCTGTTATATATCAAGAAAATAATTCACAGTATCTAATGTAGAATACCCTCCCTAATTTCCCATCAAACTACCTCCCAATTAGTTCTACAAATAATATTTAGTTAGGTTCCTTACGCTACTGCTGAATGATGACCCTGCAGTTACGGTCTTAATATGACCTTAATGCAATTATCTTTTTTCTCATCGAATATTTCGTAAGCATACTCGCCTTTATCAAGTCCCAATTTGTGCGTGATAATGTCAGTAGCATCAAATTTATTCTCTTTTATAAGCTTAAGAATTGGATCAACATATACATGTGCAGGACATTGTCCCATTTTAAGTGTAATATTTCTCGAAAAGAAGTCACCTAATGGGAACATGTTGTACTTTGCACCGTAAACGCCCACCATAGAAACTGTACCACCTTTTCTTACTGCTTGTGTTGACAGTTCAATAGCCGACTTAGAACCACCTTGCAGTTTGAGTGCGCTCTCTACCATTTCAAATTTTGTCATTTTTCCATCCATACCCACACAGTCAATCACAACATCTGCACCACCATGGGTTATTTCCTTCAGATACTCACCTGTATTATCGTGGTCTTCGAAATTAATGACCTCAACTTTATTATGCTTTTCTGCATGATTTAGGCGATAACCAACATAATCTACTGCTATAATTCTCTCAGCACCCATATGTGCTGCCCATTTCTGTGCCAGTAGACCTACGGGTCCGCAGCCTAGAACGATGGCTGTATCTCCAGGCTTGATGCCGCTCTGCTCAACGCCCCAATAAGAGGTAGGCAGTATATCTGTCAAAAAAAGTACTTGCTCATCAGTCAAATCCTCTGGAATAACAACGGGGCCAAAATTTGCGTAAGGGACTCTCAGGTATTCAGCTTGACCACCATCATAGCCTCCATAGGTCTCGCTATAGCCAAATATTGCACCTACTTCTCCATGTGGGTTGGAGTTATCACATTGGCTGGTTAGGTCATGCTCACAGAACCAGCAGTGTCCGCAGGATACCGGGAATGGTATAATAACTCTATCGCCTTTTTTTACCTTTGTTACTTCTGGACCTGCTTCCATTACAATACCCATGGTTTCATGACCTAATATGAAGCCCTTAGGCATATGGGGTACCATGCCGTGAATGAGGTGGAGATCTGAACCGCAGATGGCAGTAGATGTGATTTTTACGATAATATCATCGGGCTTTTGTATCTTGGGATCCTCTACATTGTCTACTCTAACATTTTTAAATCCATGATATGTAATTGCTTTCATCTTACGTCTCCTTTGCTATCTATTACTTCACATTGTCTTATAATTTTCTCTCCATCACGGGATTGAAAATTAAAATCACCTCTTAAATATTTTAGAGCTGTTTTTTCAGTTGAAATCTCATAAGAGGTTCTTTTTCCCATTTTTCTAAAAACAGGCAGCGGCGGACACCAGCCCTGCAAAGCATGCTGCAGCAAAAAAGCAGCAACACCTGCAGCCAAAAGCAGCCACCAGAAACTGAACAAAACGGCAAGCAAAATGCTAATCAGAATAAATATAGTAGCATTGGTTTCAAGAAGCCGCTCTGTATCCCATTCCCTATCCAGTTGATTGATTCTGTTAGTAATCATTCCTCGGTCTTCCTCAAGTGCTTGGTTGATATGGTTTATGGTTTGCGCTCTGATTTTTTCATTTATCTCGTGCTTGGTATGCAGTTCTACACGTCTTGAGGTATCTGGTAAAATATGGATGGGCATAGGAAAACCTCCTTATTTCGTACTATACTTATCTTTGCCTGTAATAGCTAAATAATGCATAAAAAAAGCTCCCGTAGGAGCTTGCTAAACATTAAATCTGAAGTTTATAATATCGCCGTCATGTATGATATATTCCTTACCTTCCAGATGAAACAGCCCTTTCTCCCTGAGCTTTGCGGTACTGCCGTATTCATGCAGGTCATTATATTTTATAACCTCTGCCCTTATAAAGCCCCGCTCAATATCTGAGTGAATTTTTCCGGCAGCCCTTTTAGCATCTGTATCCTTCTTGATTGTCCATGCTCTAACCTCATCTTCACCTGCGGTTAAGAAAGAGATGAGTCCCATATAGGTATAAGCAGTACTTGAGAGCATATCTATACCAGACTTTTCTATGCCCAGCTCTTCCATAAACATCACTCTGTCTTCTTCCGGCAGCTCGCTTATTTCCATTTCGGTTTTTGCGCATACCTCAATCATAGGAATATTGCGTTCTGCTGCATATTTTGAAATACTCTCTCTCTGAATGTAGCTCTTATCCTTAAGACCGATCTCATCAACGTTTATTACTAAAATAGTCGGTTTTTCAGATAGAAAGCTGAAGGATTTCAACAGTTCCTTTTCAGTTTCAGTGAGCTTCACCTGGTGCAGCAGCTGGCCATTTTCCAAGCCATTTTTGCACTTCTTAAGAACCTCAAGCTCTTCAAGATTTTCTTTTGTAACCTTACGGGTGGATTGAATTCTTGCAATTCTGTTGTCTATAACGCCTAAATCTGCAAAAAGCAGTTCAAGACTTATATTTTCAATATCTCTGATGGGGTCGATGGAACCATCTGCATGCAATACATCTGGATTTTCAAAGGCTCTGACAATATGTACCAGGGCATCCACCTTGCGGATATCCTCCAAGAACTGGTTGCCAATGCCCTTGCCTGAACTAGAGCCGCTTCCCAAGCCAGGCACATCGATAAAGTCAATTTGAGCGTAAGTAATTTTCTTTGGTTTATACATAGCTGAAAGAAAGTCTATTCGATGATCCGGAATTTTTGCCGTACCAATATTGGCTGCCGTTTTGCCGGAGCTAAAGTTTGAAATCTCTGCATGTGCGTTTGTCAAAAGATTAAAGAAGGTAGTTTTGCCCACTAAGGGGAGACCGACAAGACCTATTTTCATCTTAATTCCTCCAATGCACAAATTTATATATATTATAATTATTATAGCAATAATTAAAGGTTATTCAAATTAATTATATTTTTGTATAAATATGGGTTTGTATTCTTTAAAAGCTTGTTCAATAGTATAATAGAGTTAAATATGATTTTTTGAGGTGAAGATATGAAGCCTGTAATATTAATAACATCATACTTCGTTGATAAAAATAAAATGGAAGGGACATCTGTCTACGGCAACAAAAGGCAAGACTTGGCAATGTGCGTTTTTGATTATATATATGCTGTAGAAAGAGCAGGCGGAGTTCCAATCGTAGCACCATCCATTGACGACTTTGAAGCAACCAGCAGAATGTTTGAAATAGCTGACGGGATATTGTTTAGTGGAGGAGAGGACGTGCATCCTAAGTATTACAAGGAAGGAATTATAGAAGATAATGTAACCATCGTAGAGAAGAGAGACAGCTTTGAGCTGAGCCTGGCAGCCTTGGCATTGAAAAGCAATAAACCGTTGTTGGGCATTTGCAGGGGCATGCAGCTGTTGAACGTGGCAGCAGGCGGAAGCTTGCATCAGGATCTTAAGACAAATATTACTCATACCCTAGCAAATATACCAAAAGATAGAAAGGTACATCATATTGAAATTGTAAGTAATACAAAGCTTCATAGAATATGCAATGAAAGGCGCAAAGAAGTAAATTCTTTTCATCATCAAGCGGTGAAGGATTTGGCAAGTATGTATATACCAACAGCCTATGCAGAGGATGGAATTATCGAGGCTTTTGAAATGGAAGGGGATAGATTCTTGGTCGGTGTGCAGTGGCATCCTGAAATGCTGCACGAAAGGTACCCTGAGGAGCTGGCTATATTTAAGGAATTTATAGAGCATGCAAAATAATAAATAGGAGTGTTATTATGAATATAGCTGGATGGCTCTTTTGTGCTATATTTGGATATATATTCTATTCAAACTTAAAGGGTAAATATAAGCTATCAAAGAGAAATGAATTAAAATACGATGAAAATGCAGTCAGAATTCCAGTGCATTTATGTGCTACAGGCAATTCTGATGATACAGATTTGACCTTCGAACAAATGGAAGCATACTGTCAAAACGATGACAAAAACATAATTGCCAAACCAACCTATAAGACTGTAAAATGGAATGACATCAAATCCTGGGAATATAGCGTTGTTATTCATATGAATTTTAATGACACTCTATGGTTAAATATTACAACAGAATATGAAACAATCTCTGTAACAGATGTGAACCGTAGAAAAATGAAAAGATATTTTAAAAAGTATGTTAAAGAAAAGCAGATAGTAAATCTTTCAAACAAAATGGAGATATGGGGTATCTTGCTTTCCTGTGTCATAATTGTAGTTTTCGCATATAAGTTATTCTTTAATAAAGCCTAAATAAAAAGAAAAACCAAGAGCTGCAACATGCTCTTGGTTTTATTATGTTATTTTATTAAAGAATCCATGATTTGTCCGTAGATCTTACCGGATGAGTTTTTCCATTTTTCGCATATCAGCTTTGCCTGCTTTGCTGAAACTACACTTAACTTAAGGTCTATCAAAACGATTTCATTTTCTATAACCTTTAGATTTACAACATATTCATTTTCATTATTCTTATAAAAATCTGCAAATATTTCTGATTCTTTTTTAATTCTGTCTTTGTTTTTTGTGATATATTCATTAATCAAAGTCTTGTTGCTCTTTGGAATTTTGTCTTGAAACATCGATACAGTTCTTTGTCCCGATTCGGAAATTTGGTATGTAAGCTTTCCTTGACTTTCTTCAAGCTTGACTAAATCAGATTTTTCAAGCTCTGCAACGCATTCCTGCAATGAGAAATAGTTAATAATGTTGTTTTCCAATATGATGTTGGTTAATTGCGTATTTGTAAGGGAAATTTCGATTCGATCTAATATATATAAAACAATCAACTTGTTTAAAGCACTTTTACTCTTATCATCGAACATGGTATCAGCTCCTTTCTGTTTAACTAATTATAGCAATAAAACAGCCTAATTTCAAAAACAAAAATCAGACAAGCTGCGTCTGATTTTTGTTTTTATATATTAATTTATCTAAATTTGTATTATTCTTTTGTCTCCAATTGACTTTCTGCCATTTGTATAAGCTTCTTAACCATTGCTCCGCCTACTCTTCCACAGTCTTTTGAAGAAAGATTTCCCCAATAATCCTCTGAACCTTGGTAAACAGGCAAATTCAATTCTGAAGCGATCTCATATTTCATATTATCAAGAGCCTTGTGAGCACCTGGTACTTCTAATCCTTTATTATATCTTCCACTTCCTAATGCCATTGTAAAACCCTCCATTATATCATTTATTTGTTTTAATGCTACACTATTAATTTAACCTATCCGAAAAAATATATGCTAGAATTTTATGCTTTTAGGTATAATATAATTCCAAGATGCATATAATTATAGATTTAGGAAAAATTTTTATGTATATAGGGTTTGTGGCAAAAAATGATTTCGAATAAAAAGCGGCCTTAAGCCGCTTTTAGAATATTAATTTAATCGGTCTTTAAAAGGTCGTTTTTTACCCGGAGTTGTTGTCGGTCTGTTCTGACTATCTATCTGAGCTTTTTGTGATCTTGATTCTCTCGGAGAATATAGTTCATAGCGAACTATCAAGTCTGATGCAAATTCTTCCTGATGTCCTTTAAGGTTCGTAAATCTTCTATACCTTAATGACAAAGCTAAAACCTCCTAACAGATATGTTATGAAAAAGATATAACAATACAAAATCAGTAGATGTATCTGCTTTTGTATAATCAAAGATGTTTTTTTCCTAACATATAAATCAAGGAAAATGTTTTGCACCTTTGTGAATTCAATATAAAATGTTAAGTGCAAAACATATAGAATAAAATCTAATACTATTTTGTCCGAAAAAACAAATTTAAGTTTGTTGCTTTTAGCTAGCACAAGCTTATTTTAACAGCTTGGAAAAATGAGGTTGAATAAATTTGACGAAAATTATCGAAGAAAATGGAAGTGTCTGTTATAATGAACTTGTACATAAAAATAAACTAGAAAAATTTTGGAAAGGGGTTCAAAATGATAAAATTTAAAGCAAAATTCGCACTAATTTTCATGCTGATTATCGTTCTTATACTGGGTGCTTGTACACCACAAACGGGAGTTAATGTCACAACACTAACCAAAAACCCGGACCAAACGCAGCAGCCTTCAGAGGAGAAGAAGCCGGAAGAAGATAAAGAAATTGAAATTCCAGTTCCGCAAGTAGACTATCAGGCGATAAAAGCCAATGAAAATGGACAGGTTATGCTGCTTATGTACCATGGAATCAGCAATAAGGAAGATGAATGGGTAAGAACGCCCGATAACTTCAGAAAGGACCTGGAAGTGTTATATCAACAAGGCTACAGATTAATAACACTTAAGGATTATTTAGATAATAACATCAAGGTTGAAGCAGGCTATACACCAGTGGTTATAACCTTCGATGACGGACTGCAAAACCAATTTAATATAATAGAAGAAAACGGTGAAAAGAAAATAGATCCAGACTGTGCGGTAGGAATCATGGAGGAATTTAAGAAAAAGCATCCTGATTTCGGGCAAGGAGGCACTTTCTTTGTATATTATTCAGTACCTTTTAGACAAAAAGAGCTCATCAAAGAAAAGTATGATTTTTTAATAAATAATGGGTATGAGATAGGCAACCATACGTATACTCACGAAAACTTAGGCAAGGAAAGCGCAGAGGGAGTACAAAAAGCCCTTGCACTTAATGTAAAGTATACACAGGAATACCTACCGGGCTATGATGTATTTGCATTGGCACTACCTTATGGAATTGCACCTAAGGATGAAAAATTCCAATATGCTGTAACAGGTGAATACGAAGGCATCAAGTATAATAACAGAGCGATATTGAGAGTTGGCAGCAATCCTGCACCGGCTCCAAATCATGTGAAATATGACACAACAAGATTACCGAGAGTTAGAGCCAGTGAGCTAAACACAGGCGGCGTAGGGATGTATGATTATCTTGCAAGCTTTGAGAAGCATCCGGATAAGAAATATATTAGTGATGGAAATCCTGATACCATCGTAATTCCTGAAGAAGAAAAAGAAAATATCAGTAATGATCGTGTAGGGGACAAGCAATTGATTACTTACAAAAAATAGTTTTTTATTGAAGAGCATATATTCTTATATGCTCTTTTTTGTAGAGGTTTCAAGATATTAAGTGATATAATTACTTTACAATAAATATATTAGTATAAGCTTATAAAGCAGGAGTTGATGACATATGAAGTTGAAAAAAACTTTGATGATAGCATCAGGATTGATATTGGCAGTCGCACTTATTTTTCTGCTCTACCTTTCAACAGGGCAGTCAAAGCCCATGCCGGAAGCCTTAGCTGCAATGAAGTCCGATGCAAAGGTAGCAGTCACAAATGTAGAGAACATCGGGTTTACACCATTGGATTCTCCAACGGACACAGCTTTGATCATATATCCCGGCGGCAAGGTAGCACCTGAAGCCTATGCACCAATTGCAAGAGCCTTTGCTGAGCAAGGAATAAAAACGATCATTGCAAAAATGCCCTTTAATCTTGCAGTATTCGGGATTAACAAGGCAGATCAAATAATAGCGGAAAATAGCGATATCAAGAAGTGGTATATTTCAGGACATTCTCTTGGTGGGGTTATGGCAGCCAGATATGTTAAAGCCCATCAGGAACAATTTGACGGCTTAATTCTATGGGCTTCCTATCCTGAAGAATCCTCAGATTTTTCACAGTCGGCAATACCGGTTATGTCTATATACGGAACCAATGATGGGCTGACACAGCCTGGGGACATATCTGACACCATGCATTTGATGCCTAAGGATGTACTTTGGATATCTATTAGAGGCGCGAATCATTCTCAATTTGGATGGTATGGCTTCCAAAAGGGTGATGAAAAGGCAGATATCAGCAGAGAGGAGCAGCAGCAAGAAATTGTTGAAGCTACAATGGAGATTATTAGACCAAACCTATGGGATTATAAAGAAAATGGAAACTAAATACAGTTTCCATTTTCTTTATGTTACATAGATCAAAGCTATCAACGAGCTAATGCTATGTATCTATATGCCATCCATTGTGAGGCCGTAACTTGGTGGTTAGGGAGTAGAATGAAATTAATGATCCCCTCTTGCATTCAGGTTTTTATGACTTAATCTGTCAACTCAAAGGAGATTATAACGTATTGCTGTTAAGAATACATAGTTTAAAGTAACTTAATCAGTGCTTCTAGCTTTGCAGACAAAACTTTTGCAAGCTCAAAATTAGTATCTTTTAAAGCTAATTCTATTTGCGTTTCAACTAATTTTTTCTTTTGTTCAATTTCTAAATAGTCTTTATCAAAATGCTTAGCATAAATCATTTTTCTGAATTTCCTCATGCTCATTTTTCTTATCGTCTTATCTTCAATGATTAACACAAAATCCATACAGTTTACTATAAAATAGAAATCATGAGAAATCATTAGAACCGCACCATTATAGTTTTTTATGGATTCTTCCAGAGCTATTTGTGAATAGGTATCTAAATGACTTGTCGGCTCATCAAGAAGCAGCATGTTTGCTTTCCTAGCAGCAACTTTAGCCAATTGGAGCAAATTCTTTTCTCCACCAGATAAAGATCCTATCTTCTGATTGATGCTTTCTTCGCCAAAACCATAGTCTGAAATATATGATCTAATCTCTTGATAAGTTTTGAACCCTGCCTCGTAGAACTCCTCAAGTATTGTATGGGACTCATTTAGTATTTCACCTTGAATTTGAGATAAATAGGCCATCTCAACGTCTTTACTTACTTCAATAGAAGGATGATTGTTTCTATAGATTTCTCGGAGCAATGTCGTTTTTCCAGTACCATTTGAACCAATAAGGGCTACTTTATCAGTAGATTTCATTTCAAAGTTAACATTTTCTAGAAGTATGTCATCAAAGGCAACACTGTAATCAGTAACTTTTAAAGCAATGGTTTCTTCAATTTCATGGTCAGCAACGAAACGGATATCTGGTTGTTTAATCTCTACAAATGGCGCTTTAATTCTACGCGCTTCCAATCTTGCTTGCGCTCGTACTCTAGCTTTTAGTGTTTTCCCCCTAGCAGCGTCAGCATTGTTAGTTGCTATAAATCTTAGTTTTTTGATTAGGAGCTCATTTCTCTCAATTTCATCATCATCAGCTTTAGCTAGTTCTTGCTTCTCAATTTTACCTTGAAGCAATGAGAAATTATAATCAATGTATCTTCCATCAAACTCTTGGAGCTCCATGTTTTCAAGATGGATAATCTTATTAAAACAATGATTCAATAGATATCTGTTATGTGTGATAACAAGCAATGTGCCTCTGTGAGAATTAATTAGATTTTTAAGAGAATTAAGATTTTCAAAATCTAAGAACACATCGGGTTCATCCATAATAATTAAATCTGGACTTTTAAGCATTTCCTTAATGACCTGAATAAGCTTAAATTCCCCACCGCTGAGGTCAGTTACCATTAGGTTTTTCTGCTTGGTTAGGTCTGCAAGGTATAGTTTCTTGTCAATATTGCTTTCGAAATCATTTCCACCCATCGCATCAAATGTGTCAAGAGCTTGTTGGTACTTTTCAAGCAAAGCATCATGATCCGAAGATATTTCCATTTCAGCACAAATTGACGCTATCTCATTTTGCAGCTTAATAAATTCTTCACCAATATATTGGAAAACTGTAGCTTCTTTCGCAGTGTCTAGTTGCGGAAACTGACTTACATATCCAATTCTACAATTTGGATCAAGCTTTAACGTTCCATCGAATAAATATCTTTCTGGATCCATAATGATATCTATCAGTGTACTTTTCCCACTGCCACTGGATCCTATAAAAGCACAATGTTGACCATCTTCTAGTGTAAATGAAATCTTATTATAAAGATCCTTCTGCGGAAATGAGTAGGACAAATTATCAACTTTTATCATATTATTACCTCTCTATATCACTAAAAAAAAGCTTATCAGATAAGCTCTCAATATATAATATTCCCATGCCATAAATTATTATTTTGTAAAGGCAGACCTTTGAGTTTACCGTTGGTAGCATAACACTTTTTATGACTAAGTTCAATCATTTTATAAAAAAACTTTTTGAATCATTGGTGTCAGCCACGACGTTAAACTGGTATTAAGCAACTTGTGTGATAAAATGCTAACAAGAACACACCATCCACTGTGAGGTCGCAGCCTTGGTGGTTAGGGAGTAGTAGAGAAGTTATAAACCTCTGAAGTAATGAAGCAACAGAGGGTTATTGTTTTTAAAAGTAATTATTACTATGTTTGAATTATATAAGTGATTAAGTGCTGCGTCTGGCACCATAAATTTACTTAGAAAAATTTATATGTTATTATGGTAATTATTGGATATATTGAATTTAATTTCTGTTATAGGCTTTGAACATCAAAATACACAGGGAGTGATTATTTTTTAGCTCTCTGTAAAAAAAGGAGAGAATTATGACTTATAATGAAGTTGTAAAAATCAGTGATATGTATTTAATTCCTAGGATATTAGAGTTGTACGGGTTGGAAGATTATGAAATCCGCCCTATTAATGGACATGAAGGAGGGCGGAATCTCGTATATACCTGTGAGAAAGAAGGCGATGGTGGAAAAATTATCAGGATAGCCTTCTTAGATGACAGGAGCCGGGAAGACTTATTGGGCGAAGTTGAATATATCAGGTATTTATTCGAGCATGGCGCAAGTGTCTCGGATGTAGTTAGCTCTCAGAAGGGAAATCTGCTTGAAGAGATAACCTACAATGACTACAGCTTTTATGTCTGTGCATTTAAAAAGGCCAGAGGAAAAATGTTTGCAGAAAATAATTATCAGTATCGGGAAGGGGTACCTATTACTGAATATTATTATAACTGCGGTAAAGTCTTGGGGAAAATGCACCAACTATCGAAAGGATATACTCCTGTTCATTATCGGTATGATTTTTTTGATAAATACAATATTGAATATATCGATAAACTGATACCCGAGTCACTATCCCTATTAAAGGAGAAGCTTTTAGAGTTGCTTAGAACTTTAAAAGCACTGGATAGGAACCTTGAATCTTATGGTATGGTGCACTTTGATTATAATGATGGAAATTACATGATTAATTTTAATAACGGAGAAATAACAGTTTTTGATTTTGATAATTCGTGTTTCTGCTGGTATATGTTTGACCTTGCAAATATCTGGGTAAACGGAGTTGGCTGGATACAATTTGAACAGGATGCAGGTAAACGCAAAAAGTTTATGGAGGATTATTTTGAAACGGTCCTCACGGGATATCGATCTGTGACAGAAATTGATAATTCTATGCTCAAAAACCTGCCACTATTTATCAAGGTAGTCATCATGGAAAATATCATAGATGCATTTGAGGTAATGAGAAACAATGGTGAAGAACCGGAGTGTGATACTGAGCTGTCGTATCTCATTAAGTGTATAGAAGATGATATTCCGTACAAGGGATTTTTCCATGAAATTTACTCGATTGAAGAACCCTTTGAGTATGAGGAACGAAACATTTAATCTGCTATTACAATTTTTACAACTATACAAGCAATGAGACTAGTTCTTTTTACTTCTAGGGTATAAGAACCTTGTATCAGGTAGTTGATAGGTATCATGCCACTTATCTGCGTGCTAATAAGAACACACCATCCACGTAGCGTGTGTTGTTCGAAATCAATAGGCACATGGATAATCTGATCAGCGTTTTTTTCATTTGCCGGGGAAAATAGAACATTATAACCCTCCACTGTCGCACCAGGGTTTTAGCCGTATGCTATAATAAGAAATGCAATATGGGTAACAAAAGAGGGAGGTATTCAATGAGAACCTATAGTACTTCTGAAACTGCCGGAATAATAGGGATACATCCAAACACTGTGATGTTATACGAGAAATGGGGCTACATAGCTCCAGTCAAAAGAAAAGAAAATGGCTACAGGGTTTATACCGAAACACACCTGGATCAGATAAAATTGATAAGAATGTCATTAAGAAGCGAATTAATTAAATGCTATATGAAGTTTGAAGTTCAAAATATTATAAGAAGTGCAGCTCAGGGGGATTTAAAAAAGGCTTTAGAGCTAAGTAGAGCATATTTAACACAAATACAAAAGGAAAAGAATAATGAACTTAAGGTTATGAAAATAATCCAGAAAATATTAAAAGATGATTTACAGGAAGAGAAAAATAATTTGCTAAATAGGAATGGAGCCGCTAAGCTGCTTGGGGTTTCAATAAATGTCATTGTATACTGGGAGAGAAATGGACTCCTTGAAGTACCAAGAAGTAAAAATGGCTATCGCATTTATAGGGAAGATGAAATAAAGCAGCTTAGAGTCATTAAAGCCTTGAGACAGGAAAACTACAGCACACAGTGCATATGCAGGATGCTTAAAAATCTGAAAACTAAAAGTGAGGGAAATAATATATTTTTATCTGAAGAAACAGAGGATCCGGATGACCTGCTATTGTCTTCCCTGCCTGAGGTTGAGAGTAATACAAAGGAATTGATTGGTTATATATGTGAGTTAATCAGTAAAAAACAAAAGGTTTAAAGAGGTGTAATTATGAGAGGTGGAAAGAAAGACAGTTATATGGGTGATGTAGGAATAATAAAAAAAATTGATGATATTCCTGAGTTAAAAGATGAACTTATTGCTGTATTTGATAGTAAAAGTCATAGTCATAAGGCTATTTCATGTTATAGTCTACTATTAGCACAACATATTTTAGATTT
>JAQSYD010000065.1 GCA_029256325.1 Clostridia bacterium | reverse complement strand
AGACTGTAAAATACATCACCATGAAGCTGGATGAAAACGAACGTGGTAATCGTGTTCGTCTCATGAAGGTAAAGGATATGGTACAAGCAAGATAAATAAAAGATTAGACCGCAGATTAAATCTGCGGTCTTTTTTCAGCTATTTGTCTACAAAGGTTGAGCATGCTGTTCCATCACTTGTATCAGCGTGGCCGTCACCCATTGCATTAACTTCAATTGCATTGGCTGCACAGAAATGCTGATCATTGTAATAACAATTTGTTACGTTGCATTTTATTGCATGGTTATGAGCATGCATTTTATTGGCATCCCCATGATTGTTTGTTGTGTTGTTTAATTCTTTGTTTACATTATCATGAAACATAGTTTTACCTCCTAAAGCAAATGCGTTTTATTTGGAGTTACAGTTTTATTTTCTGCTTTTTTACATTAAAAATTCTGCTTAAAGTTTTGCATTTATACAACACATTAATAGTTAAAGTAAATATTGATGTATTTTCCAAAATAAATTGGATTAATTTTAAACAGTTCGGCTGCTGCAATAGAACTCAGTGTGTATTTGATTCCCAATATAGACCCAATAAAAAAAATAAATTTATTGCTGATGCTGCTGTAGTGTAAATTATAAGTAATATTAATAAATAATTATTACAAATAAAGCAGGATTTTGAATTTTAATATAGAATATATTAGTAAAACTTGTAATTCTTTGACGGAGGTGTATAATTTGGCTATTTTTGTTTGCAAGGAATGTGGAACAGAAAAAGAAGGAAGATGCAGACCTCAAAAGTGCGCTAAATGCGGTGCAGGTAAGGATGCAATAGAAAAAAAAGAATAATAAAAAAACGAATGCATAAAATATTTTTGAAAGGGGATAAGAGATATGTGGAAATGTAGTGTATGCGGATATATACATAGTGGTGCAGAAGCACCGGAAAAATGCCCGAAATGTGGAGCAACAGCTGATAAATTTGTTAAGCTAACTGAAGAGCAGGAGGCGTTGATCACAAAGTCAATCAGAACAAATGATCTTCATATGGAGCTTTGTCAGCTCATGGAAAGTGTTGTTATGATTGCTGAAGAGGGTATAGAAATAAACTTAGATCCGGGTTGTATTGTTACGTTTAAGAAAGCTTTGCAGGAAGCAGAAATTATTAAAAATATTGCTAAGGCTGAAATGGCAACACACGTTGCAAAAGGCAAATGGTAATAAGACATTAAAAAGGGAGGGATTCAATTTCACATGAAATTGAATCCCTCCCTTTTTATACAAAAAACAGCAACTTTAAAAAAAGTGTGGAATAATATAGCGCTTTAATGTTAAAATAATATTGGAGAATGGATTAGGATGGCGGACCTAAAAAAATATGGGGGTGTTTTATAACATGGCAATAAAATTTGCTGCGAGAATGGAGAACATCAAAGGATCCGCTATTAGAGAACTTCTTAAGCTTACAGAGGAACCAGATATTATATCATTTGCTGGCGGATTACCAGCACCTGAGTTGTTTCCTATAAAAGAACTTGAAGAAGTAACAATTAAGGTATTGAGAGAAGAAGGTAAAGCAGCGCTCCAATACAGTACTACAGAAGGTTATTTACCTTTACGGGAAAAGATTGCACAGAGAATGAAGAAAGTAAATGTAGAATGTCAAGCTAATGATATTCTAGTTACAAGCGGCTCACAACAAGGCTTGGAGTTTTCTGGCAGAATATTTATCAATGAGGGCGACGTAGTGATTTGCGAGAGCCCAAGTTATTTAGGTGCACTAAATGCTTTTAAGGCTTATCTACCGAAGTTTGTTGAAATTTCAATGGACGACAATGGTATGATAATCGAAGAATTGGAGAGAGCATTAGAGCAGAATCCAAATGCTAAGTTCATTTATACCATACCTGATTTCCAAAACCCTTCAGGTAGAACAATGAGCTTGGAAAGAAGAAAGAAATTACTTGAATTAGCTTACAAATACAACGTGCCAGTTGTAGAAGACAATCCATACGGAGAATTGAGATTTGAAGGTGAAATGTTACCGGCTATCAAGAGCTTTGATACAAAGGGATTGGTTATTCATTTAGGTACTTTCTCAAAAACCTTCTGTCCAGGTTTAAGATTAGGTTGGGTTGTTGCTTCACCGGAAATACTATCAAAATATATTGTTAGTAAGCAAGGTGCAGACCTGCAATGTAGTACAATAGCGCAAAGAGAAGTGAACAAATTCCTAGAAATGTATGATCTAGATGCTCATATTGAGAATCTTATAAAGGTCTACAGAAAAAGAAGAGATTTAATGATTGAAACAATGGAAAAGGAGTTTCCTCCAGGGGTTTCATTCACAAGACCAGCAGGTGGGCTATTCACATGGGTAACCTTCCCAGCGCATCTGGATGCAGCAGAAGTGATGAAAAAATCACTTGAAGAAAGAGTTGCATTTGTACCGGGTCAGTCCTTCTTCCCAAATGGACAGTTTAAAAACCACGGCAGATTTAACTATTCAAATATGCCTGAGGACAAGATTGTGGAAGGTATAAAGAGATTAGGAAAAGTTCTAAAAGCTATGGTATAGCTCAAAAAGCCCCTTAGGGGGCTTTTTTTATTGCTAAAAAACAGTATTAAAACAAATTATTTGGTAAAAATATATAGTATGTATGGATAATTTTAGTATTATGTACTATAATTATATTACCTAAAGGATAATTATTATTAAAGGAGGACAACAATATGGAGAAATGGGTTTGTACAGTATGCGGATATGTTTATGATCAAGAAGCAGGTGATCCAGATAGTGGTGTTGCACCTGGAACAGCTTTTGCAGATATCCCAGAGGATTGGGTATGCCCACTTTGTGGAGTAGGCAAGGATATGTTTGAAAAGCAATAAAGAAATATGTAAATAAATATTTTATTAAAAAATGCTGACTTTTCGAGTCAGCATTTTTATGTGGTGCTTTATCATCAAGCGAGGAGTATTTATATCCCCCTAAGGTCAAAATTAGGCACATAATCTGTTGTGGCAGAGCTATAATCTTGTACAAAGCCATTTTCAAGACCCAGTTTGAAGAAAAAATCTATAATATATTCATATTCCCAATCGTCCAGCTTTCTGTTAATTTCTTCATAACTATTTGCCTTATACATAGGCGTATATTGACACATGAGACTGACATAGGTTTGTTCACCCAAAGTGGTTTTTATCCATCTTAAGATGTTCTTTGTGTCTTCAAGCAGCTCCGGCATGATCATATGCCGAATAAGAACACCTTTTTTCATCAGTCCGGAATCATCAAAAATCGGATAGCCTACTTGATCGATCATAGCCTTTATAGCTTTAGAAGCATGATCAAAGTAGTTAGGCGCCTTTGAATATTTTACAGCGTATCTGTCATTGAAATATTTTATATCAGGTAGATATACATCAACAGTCCCCTTCAACATTTCTATGGTTTCTAAGCTCTCATAGCCATTGGTATTATAGATGATAGGTAAGGAAAATCCGTTTCTCCTGGCAAGTGCTGCAGCCTCAATAATATGAAGTGCATAGGGAGTAGGCGTGACAAAATTCACATTTTCTGCTCCTTGAGCCTGCAGCTCCAGCATTATTTCAGCCAATCTTTCAATTGATATCTCTTTACCATTACATTCCTGACTGATATCATGATTCTGGCAAAACACACAGTGCAGATTACAGCCGCTGAAAAATATAGTTCCGGATCCAGCCTTGCCTGATATGCAGGGCTCTTCCCATTGATGCAGAAAGGCTTTGGCAGCGATCAGTTTATTACTGGCGCCGCAAGGACCCTTTTGCTGAGTTCTATCTGTACCGCAATGAATAGGGCATATTTTACATGACTGAAGTACTTTCATTTCATCACCATAATTCGTAATATTTAAGATAATATTATTATATAGAAATCTCAGCATATTTCAAAGAAAAAATGCCTTCATTCAGAAGACATATCGTTTACTTATGGTTTAGCTCAGACCTGAATTTATCAATGGTAGCATCATCTACTCCAAAGGCTTGCTGCAGCTTGCCTTCATCCGGCGTTTCGACATATACATGATCCGGTTTTATTCTTTTTACAGCTTCCTTAAAAAAATCCAATGCAGCTTTACCATCAGAATGGTTTTTGAGTAAAGTAATGGAGAGGTTAAATTCACCCTTGAAGTCCTGTCTGAAGGCGGTCATATTGTCTATATAAGATTTAAGGGTATAGCCAGCTATTGGCCGCTGAAGTCTTTGAAAAGCTTCTTCAGTAACGGTCATAAGCTCCCCGATTACTTCATCACAGCTAAGCATTAAAGGCTTATACGCTGGATGATTCAAGATGTATCCATTTGTGATTATTTTTACCTTACAGCCGAAGCTTTTGACTAGCTTAATGATTGATTCTAAATCTCCATTGGCAAGGCCTTCGCCATCCGGCATGATAAACACCTTTTCTACTGTATTATTCATTAAAACGTTTTTTATTTCAAGTAACAGTGATTCAGTTCCTTCGAAGTGGAAGCTGTCCTCAGTTTTATGTGCAGTTCTTTCATGTATCGGACAAAATACACAGTCAAAGGTGCAGATTTTTTCGGGAAGAGGATTAACAAACAAGGTCTTTTCTCCATGTCTTTCTAGTACTTCGCTGACCCAGAACGGTTTCATAATATCACCTCCAAAAAGTATACAAAAATATCATAGCTCAAATTTAATTTTTCAGCAAATCTAAAAATAACTAAAATAAAAGAGTGCGAAGCTATTTACAAATATTACAAAAATGATATAATAAAATTAAATATATCGATAAAATAAATTTTATTGATAAAAACAATTTTGAGGTGAATTATGAAAAAAGAAAAAATACTGAACACTCTCGAAGAAATCAAAACGATATCGGACCCTTTTAGACTGAAAATACTGCTTCTGTTTGATGAAGATGATACGCCAATAACTGTAAAGCAAATGTCTGTTAAGCTTGAGGAGGTACCCTCTAAGGTACATTATCACGTAAAGGAGCTGGAGCGGATAGGAGTGCTTGAAATCGTTGAAACCAAGGAGAAGTCAGGTATCATTGAAAAATTCTATTTGCCCACGGCTGAAACCTTTAAGGTGGAGAAAAGTATTGGCAGCCCGGCAGAAGAAGAGGAGCACATGCAGGTGGGAACAAATCTTTTTCAAGCGATGCAGCAGGATTTCCTACGAAACCATAAACTGAAAAGCCCTGACGAAAAGGGAACGTTGAGCTATGGTCTATTTCATCTTACAGATGCGGAAAAAGGACAGCTCATAGGGCTTATTAGAGAATTCCTAGAAGATAAAAATCAAAGAGAAGGGACAAATCCATACATGCTTGGATATGTATTGTTTCGCAAATATGTCAGCAAGGAGAAGATAGAAGATGGAGACAAAGAGTGAGATTAAACCGCAAAGTGGTTTTGGTATATTGCTTCAATATCCGAATTTCTTAAAGGTTTGGTTTGGAAGGACCATATCCAGGTTTGGAGATGCTTTAGATGGTATAGCTTTTATGTGGCTGATGTATAAGCTCACAGGGTCTACACTTTTGATGGGTACCGTAATGGCGGTAAGTGCAATACCCTCTCTTTTTGGGATGGCGGCAGGCGTATTAGTAGATCGCATGGACAAAAAGAAAGTAATGATCTGGATGGATCTGATGCGAGGATTATCCACTTCTTCCATTGCAGTATTGTATATGGTAGGCGGCTTAGCAGTTTGGCACTTGTATGCCTTTGCTTTTTTTAACTCAATATGCGAGGTATTCTCGCATCCTGCTCGTTCCAGTGCAATGCAGGTGTTGGTAAGGAAGGAGCACTATTTAGCCTCCAACTCTATATCCCAAGCTTCAGGGGCAGCTGCTGAAATATTGGGCATGGGTGTTGCAGCTGCAATAATCGGTCTTTGGGGAGTCGGTGTAGCAATATTGATAGATGCAATAACCTTTATAATAGCTGCAATGAGTGCAGTTTTAGCAAGCATTGACAAGATAGCGACTGAACATGCAAAACTTAATCTGTCCGTATTTTTTAGTGAACTTTTTGAGGGCTTGAAAATAATAAAATCCAATGCGCTGATTTTCATAAATATAATCTTGGGATGTTTAGTAAATATCCTGCTGGCACCTTTTAATTTATTAATGCCTGTATATTCCGACAAGGTGCTCCATGCAGGAGAACAGGGCTATAGTTTAATGGGAATTGCGATCATGGTGGGGATTATTCTAGGCTCAATTGTGGTTGGACAGATTGGTCATCGATTCAAAAAAAGCACTTTAATTATAAGTGGTTTTATAGCTTTTGGAGTTTGCATTGGTGCTTTAGGCTTTGTAAGCAGCTTGATTATGGCAGTAGCTTTCAGCACTTTAGCAGGCATATGTCTTCCCATTATTACTGCAACCGGTATGTCTGTAGTGCAAGAGCATACGCCACGTGAAAAGATGGGGAGAGTATCTTCAACCATGGGTACAATCGCACTGCTGGGTATGCCCTTAGGATATGCCATATCAGGAGTGGTAGGACAAAGCTTAAATGTTCAGCTTACTTATATATTGCTAGGAGTCGTTATGGTGTGTATATGTATACCGGCATTGTTTAATAAGGAGTTTAGAAGGAACTAAAATACCAGATTTAGATAGTGTAAAATAAATAAATAACAAATCCTTCATTATGTTGAAAAATGCCCTATAATGCTTTATAGTTAAAATGGTATAAATCTGTTTTAATTTATGCCAAAAACTTTAGGGTTCAAATGGGGAGGCTTCATGCTAAATAGTATAAAAACGAAACTTATATTTCTCATTTTAATTGTTTTAATACCAATGACGGTATTGCAGGCTTTTCGAATCAATACGAATTACAAACAAAATGTAGAAGCAGAATTGGATGCTAATTATGAGGTTGCAGAAGTAATTAGCATGTATTTTATGAATTATTTGGAAGATGTCTGGACAGGTGAATATGGGCTTGGCGTTGCTATATCAGCAGATTATAATTTGAATAAAGAAGACATGAAGCGAAATATGGAAGCATTCCTAAAGCATGATAGAGTCATACTGAGTTATTCTTGGGTAACTCCTGATGGTAAGATTATTGTCAGTACAGACAGAAATATTAAGGAAAATAGCTTTATAAAAGAGGATTACTATAAACGCATCACAAATGGTGAAAGCAAGGTCATATCAAATTTATACCATGAGAGTATTGAGGGCAAGCTCGTATTAGCATCAGCTAGAGCGATCAAAAAAGATGGCGAATTGGTAGGTACTGTAGTTGGAATTATTGATGTTATCAAGCTTCATGAAATTCTTAGCATTACAGATACCAGAAACAAAAGCAGGTATACGCTGCTAGACACATGTGGTACGGCAGTTTTCCTTAATGAGGATAAGTATTTGCGATATGATCAAAGAATAAGCAATTCAAACAATCCCGCACTAGAAGCTCTAAAAGGGCAGGTAGAAAAAACTTATCGATTTAAATCACAATATGATGGTACGGACCGTTTTGGCATAAGCTATCCCATAAAAGATATTGGTTGGGCATTTGTTGTCACCTCTTCCTATGATCAACTTGCTGGAGTGCATAGAAGAGCCATGATGAAGGATTTAACCATATTGCTGCTGGTTTCGATGATATCACTTTTTTTTGCATTCATACTTGGAAGACAGCTGGTTGACTCTATGCAAAAGCTAAGAAGCGCTGCTGAGCAAGTCAGCAGAGGCGACTTTGATGTAAATCTAGAAGTTGCTGCTTGTGAGGAGCTTGAAATAACCAGCCAGGCATTTAATCAGATGTCACAGCATATAAACAATTTAATTAAAGAATTAGAAAAGCATAATGAAATGAAAGCACAGTTCTATATTACGATGTCTCATGAGTTAAAAACCCCACTGAATATTATTTTAGGTGCAATTCAAGTTATTGATAAGCTTGACAAGTCAAATATTGATGAATTTTATTGTAAGCTAAATAAATACTTAGGAATTTCCAGACAAAATAGTTATCGGCTGCTGCGTTTGATAAACAATTTAATTGACTTGAACAAAATTGAAGGCAATCATATGATGCTCATACAAAAGAATGGCGATATCATCAGTACAATTGAAGATATTACTTTATCTGTGGTTGAGTATGCAAATATAAAGAATTTAAAATTAATATTTGACACAGTTGTTGAAGAAAAAATAATGGCTTTTGACCACGATAAAATTGAAAGAATTATGCTTAATCTTATTTCAAACGCAATTAAGTTTACAAACCCTGGAGGATTTATTGAGGTAAATATCTATGAAAAGGGTGAAAAGGTTTTGATTTCTGTAAAGGATACAGGAATCGGAATTCCATTAGACATGCAAAGAAATGTATTTAATCATTTTGTACAGGTGGACAGTTCACTGCAGCGGAAAGCGGAAGGCAGCGGTATAGGACTTTCTATTGTACAATCTCTTGTAGAAATGCATGGTGGCAACATTGCCATTAACAGTAATTATACAGAAGGGAGTGAATTTATCATAGAGCTCCCTGTTACTTTAATAGAGCAGGAAGACACAACAGATATGAAAAGTTCTATAAGCAATGTGGAAAGAATCAGCATTGAGTTTTCAGATATATATTAAATAAGTGATGAAGGAAGCTACGGAACAATCTGCAGCTTCTTTTTTTCTGGAAATCGTGCATATACTAATTTACTATTGGAAAGCTATATACTAGTAATAGGTGTAGAACATGGCAAAGCTTTGTTGATAGGAGGAGTTATATGTCATTCATCGTTGGAGATGAAATAGTTACAGCGGAAATACCTATAGAGGTAGAACCGATATTAAAAAGATTAAAAGACAACACTCGTGAGAAATCCATAGGTTTAATGAATACTATAGCCAACAGCGATAAGTTTATGGCATATGTGATACCTGAAGCCGGCATGGTTTTTTTTGCTGATGAATTAACAGATGAGCATAAGATATTCAGATTTCTCATAAGTAATAATGGAGATCTTTATATAGACAACAAGCAGCGGCGTGGCGAAATGTTTTGCCCAATGTTTGACGTATTGGAGAAGCAAATAAGTCAAATAACAGGAAAAGCAGCAGAGACTGTAGCTGATGATAAGGAATATAAGCGTTATGACAAGTTTATGCCTAAGATCGTAGATACAATTAATCAAATTTTAACAACAAAGCCAGACATATTTAAGCACTAAAAAAGGCCTATAATTCATTTGAATTATAGGCTCTATCTTTAAAAATATGCTAATATTTACTTGTTTAAGCTATAGTATACTTCCTGATCGAATTCACCTTCGGATTTAGCAACTATAACTGTACATACAGCATCTCCTGTAATATTTACAACCGTTCTGCACATATCCAGTATTCTGTCTATACCAATGATAATTCCAATACCTTCAACTGGCAATCCAACAGAAGTAAGAACCATGGAAAGCATAACCAAGCCAACACCCGGTACGCCTGCGGTACCTATTGAAGCAAGTGTTGCAGCGAAGATTACAGTTAATATCGCTGATAAGCTTAGTGGGATACCGTAAAGTTGAGATATAAATATTGTAGCAGCACCCTGCATGATTGCAGTACCGTCCATATTGATGGTAGCACCTAATGGTATCGTAAAGGATGCTATTGATTTACTTACGCCTAATTTTTCTTCACAAGCTTCCAAGGAAACAGGAATTGTTGCATTTGAACTGGAAGTTGAAAAAGCAACACCCATTGTAGGCCAGAATTTTTTCAGGAATTGAATAGGATTTAATTTTGTGAAAATCGTAAGCATACCACCATATGTGAATATTGCATGTACTAATAATCCAAATAATACACAGAACATATACTTTAGAAGCGGTACCATAGCTGTGAAGCCCAGTCCTGAGAATGTCTTAGCGATCAAACAGAATACGCCGTATGGAGCAATTAGCATAATTAAATCAACGATTTTCATGTTCAATTCGTTAAATTGCTCAAAGAAAGTTATTACAGCAGGAACTTTAGGTTTGATTGCTGCAAGTCCTATTCCAGCTAATAATGCATAAACGATGATCTGCAGCATTTCTCCGCTGGCTAGTGAAGCTATTGGGTTTGTTGGAACCATGTCAATCAATATTTGAATAAATGGCTTTGCTTGATTGATTGTAGGCTCAGATTTAATTAATGATGACATATCCAAACCGATACCTGGTTGCACAACTAATGCAATTAATATTGATATGGTGATTGCAATAGCTGTAGTAATTAGGTAGAAAGCTAAAGTTCTAGTTCCTACTCTACCAAGCTTTTTAATATCTGACATAGAAGCCGCGCCGTTCACAATTGATACAAATACCAAAGGAACAACTAACATTTTAATGGCATTTACGAAAATGCCTCCACCCAGGCTGAAAAGGCCATTCACTAGAATTACATCCCTAAAATAGGATGCTCCTAAAGTATTAAGAATAATACCGGTAATAAGGCCGAGCAGTAGACCCAGTAGAATTTTAGACGTTAAGCCCATTTTCTTGTTTTTCATCCGTTTACCTCCTAAAAAAATAAAATTAAAAATAAAAAAGGACACCTAAATATTATATAGGCATCTAATCAAAAAGGCAACATAAGATAAATAAATAGTTAACGATGGCGGAATTAAGAAGAATATGGATGTATTTCGGGTTTTTTGAAGTAATGTAAATAGATACAAAAATGGTAACGCTTATATGTGATTCTGTTATAGTTAGTTGCTTATTTTACATAACCTTCTGAACCTTACGTTGATCGTTGCTATGAAAGACAGTAACAATCGTTGTGTCATCCTAAGGAATGGTCGGATATTAAGACTCTTCGCAAGCTCAGCGTGACAAGCTATGCATTGGTTTATCGCGGTGTGGGTAATACGTGTTAATTCTGAATGAAATGAAGAATTAGTTGCAAAAAAATTCCCGGCATCTTGCTGTCGGGAATGTCGAGATTATCTTAACTTCATGATTTCTTCGGAAACCTTCGAAAAGTAATTTATATATCTTGCTAGGGTAAACAAGAAATCGGATAATCTATTTATAAATTGATAGTCTAAATTGTATTCTTTGCCTTCCATATGTCTTACGAATACTCTTTCAGTCCTTCTTACAACACTTCTCACTACTTGACAATAAGCAGCTGCCTGATTGCCGCTGTAATATATAAAGTTTTGCAGCTGACCTGCAGCATTTGTCATTACATCGATACTATTCTCTAAGACACTGATATCAGATTCTTTCACATAGTTATAACTGAAGTCAGAGGACACATCACTACCGATTCTAAAAAGAGTATATTGAATGTCTCTTAAGATTTCATCTACATTTATTGCAGCGTTACTATTATTTACAGAATCGATCAATGCCCGCAGGTATCCAACACCTGCATTTATTTCGTCAATAGAGCCTTGCAGTTCCATTTTGATATCTGCTTTAGAAATTCGTTGTCCAAGAACATCAGAAGTTGTCCCCTTGTCGCCGGTTTTTGTATAGATTTTCATAACCGCACCTCCAATTAGTGATACATATATTATATTACAAAATAAGCGACTCATAACAAAAGGAATCTGAAAAGATTTATAGAAATTATAATAGCCTTGCCTGTTGGAATTGTCTTGGCGTAAGGCCGGTTTGCTTTTTAAATACACTGGAGTAATAACCCGGGCTGCTGAAATTGAATAAAAATGCGATATCAGAAATAGACATATTGGAATATCTTAAAAAATACTTCGATTCCTCGACTTTGTTGTAGTTTATGTATTCAACAATTCCTAACCCAACGTTTTTTTTAAACATAGAGCATAGATATTCCTTTGAGAGATTTACTCTTTTTACAAGATCATTCAGCGAAATAGCTTCTGTAATATTTTCATGGATATATTCAATGATTTTAATCGTCATATTGTTGTAGCTTTGTATTTTATGATCATGAATGATATTGATGTAATCATCAAGCATCTGATATTCATATTGCTGCAATACTGCGATATTGGTTATTCTTTCAATCTCCAGAATGCAAAAGTCACACAAGGAAAAAGCATCTTCAGGAGGTACATTGGCTTCTATGGCGGCTCTGGTAAAAAGTGTTGCTGTACCGATTAATGAGTTTTTTATTGATCGTATTGGAGAATCTGCCAGTCTTGCTCTTTCAAGCTTGTTTATTGTTTTAAGTGTTTCATAGGCGGCATCCTTCAATTCTCTCTTGATTTCGTTCAAAAGCCGTCTCTCTAAATAATAGGACGGATGCATATAATGGTTATTATGTTTTTCCATTTTTTTTAAGATAAGTTTTTGGCTCATAAACGTCCCACCGTAATATTAAAATTTTATATATAATATTAATATATTATAATTATATTAATATTTATCATTGTATAATGTCAATGAAAGTAAAAAATACATATTTGTATTTTGTGGAGGAGGTAAATCATGAAAAAGTTATTAGCAATGGTTTTAGTCCTGGTCATGGTATTAGCAGTTGGGTGTCAAAGTGCACCAAAAGAGGCTCCAGCAGCGGCTGAACCGGCACCAGCACCAGCACCTGTGGAGAAGGTTACCATTAAGTTTGCAGTTCAGGCAGACTCAACAGATGCATTAAATCAAATCGTTAAAGCTTACAATGATTCGAATGAAAAATTCCAAGTTGAAGCAGTGGTTATGACTAATGATTCAGGCAACATGCACGATCAACTTCTAAATTCTATGTCCAGCAAATCCGGTGAGTATGATGTAATTTCCATGGACGTTGTTTGGGCAGGGGAATTTGCAGCAGCAGGCTATTTAGAGCCACTTGATACATTAATCAAGGATAAGGGCTGGTTACCTACAGATTTCAATGCAGGATCAATGGCATCAGGAAAATATAAGGGTAAAAACTATGTATTGCCTTATTTCTCTGACCTAGGTTTCTTATATTTCAGAAAAGACATCGTATCTGCAGATGATGCTAGTAAACTGCAATCAGGACAATACACTTGGGCTGACCTGTTAAAGATGGCTGAAGGCTATATGGGTCAAAAGGGTACAAAATACGGTCACGTATATCAATCAAAGCAATATGAAGGCTTAACTTGCAATCTGAATGAATTTACAGCTAATTGGACAGACATCAAAGGCGGACTTGAAATGATGTCCAAGTTTGAAAAATCAAAAGCAACTCCGGAAGATATATTAGTTTACACAGAAGGCGAATCTCAAGCCGCATTTACCAACGGTGAATCTGTATTCTTAAGAAACTGGCCTTATGTAAATGGTATGGTAGCTAGCGGCGAACAACCAGTAAAGGCTGATCAAGTTGGCTTCGCACCACTTCCTGGCGGAAGCACAGTAGGCGGTTGGATACTTGGTATCAATGCAGCAAGCACAAAGATGGATGGAGCTAAGGAGTTCCTTGCATTTATAGCTGGACCAGAAGGACAAAAGATTAATGCAACAGTTGGCAGCTATATGCCTGGTTTCAATGCTTTATTAACAGACAAAGATGTATTGACAGCTAATGCATTATTAACAGACCCTGGCTTCCAAAATGCATTAAAGACTACAATCGCAAGACCTGTTGTTGCTAACTACTCAGAAGTTTCTGATACAATCCAAATTAAAGCTCACGAGTATTTATCTGGCAATGGCAAGCTTGATGATGCCGTAAAAGCGATAGAAGAGAAACTGAAATAGTTTAGTTGATAAATAGAATCCCTTTTAATTTTTAAAACAAAAGAAGCTTTAGCTGAAAAACTAAAGCTTCTTTTTTCAAGGAGAATGTTATGAGTAAAATGCTAAAATTCTTTGATCGACATTTAGCTTATTTAATGATTTTACCAGCTATTATTCTAATATTGTTATTTTCTATTATGCCAATTTTGCAGTCTACAAAATATGCTTTTTTTGATTTCCAACTAAATGATCAAAAAAAGTCCGGCATCTATATGAACTCAAATTATAATATACCACTTTCTGATGAAACTTTTGAATACATCGATTATTATCTTCAGACAGAAGCTAGCGTAGTAAAAAATGATGAAACAAAGCAATACATAGCACAGCTAAGAGATGACATGAAAGCGAAGCAGATGGAGATAAAAACAATTTTGGGGAATCAGTCAGGTGTAGTGGAAACCAGTGAAAATAATACTGAAGCAATAAAGGGGATAAACGCTGCTGTAATGGCGTTCCTAGATAAGCTTTATGGGATGAACGATGAGTTTTATGCGCAGGAGGATATGTATGCAGTTGCCTCAGAATTAGAAACATGCATGATTGAATCCAATTACATCGGGTTTGATAATTTCAAGAGTATATTGAAGGATCCCAGAATTATGTTCACTTTGACAGTTACACTGGTTTTTACAGTTTTATCAGTGTTTTGCGAGCTGATTCTCGGATTAGCACTGGCCATGATAATGAACAAAGCCATGAAGGGAAGGGGCTTGATAAGGACTCTTTCTTTGATTCCATGGGCTATCCCGACATCCGTTGCTGCTTTAATGTGGTCATATTTGTATGACGGCTCTAATGGTATAGTAGCACATGCTTTTGCTGGCGTCGGCTTCATTAGTGAGCCAACACAGCTGTTACTTACTGCAAAAGCTGCTTTGGGCTCAATCATCGTGGCAGACGTTTGGAAGACAACGCCGTATATGGCACTGTTGCTTTTGGCAGGACTGCAGGTCATTCCGGATTCATTATATGAATCTTCATCCTTGGATGGGGCAAATAAGCTCATGCAGTTTAGACATATTACATTGCCGCTGCTCAAGCCTTCTATACTGGTTGCCTTGCTGTTCAGAACACTGGATGCATTCAGGGTCTTTGACCTTATATGGGTGTTGACAGGAGGCGGGCCAGGGGGCACAACCGAATCTATAAGCATTTATGCGTACAAGGTTATGTTTGCGCAAACCAGGTTCGGATATGGATCGGCCATCATACTTATAATGGCATTGGCTGTAGGGATCATTTCATTTGCATATATTAAGTTCTTAAACGTAAAAGTAGTAGGGGAATAGGAGGAGGTATAACATGGTTAATAAAAAAGTTGAAAGATTGTTTGCTGTGATAATCGTGCTTTACCTACTCATAATAGTATTTCCTTTTATTTGGGTAGCGCTTACATCATTCAAGCCGGAAAGTGAGATTTGGGGCGCATCGGCTCTTAAGGTATTTTCCAATAATGCCACGGTAGAGCATTATCAGGCTTTGATAAAAGCACATATATTTAATTCATTGAAGAACAGTTTAATAATATCGTCTATTACTACAATATATGTTACATTTGTAGCTTCCTGCTGCGCTTATGCCATAGCAAGGTTGAAATTTGCTGGTAAAAACCTGCTGCTGGCAGTTGTACTGGCAACTTCAATGTTTCCACAAATGATCGTAGTCGGACCGATTTACAATGTATTTGTAAAACTTGGATGGACGAACTCATATTTTATTTCCTTGCCTTATTCTATGATAACCTTGCCTGTAGCTATTTTCATTCTGGTTACTCACTTTTCAAAGGTACCGAAGGAAATGGAGGAATCAGCTAGTATAGACGGGGCATCAAAAATGAAGACCTTTATAAAGATAATACTACCTTTGGCTTTGCCGGGAATTTTCACATCAGCTATTATCACTTTTATTGGGGTCTGGAATGAGTTTTTATTATCATTAACTTTAAACTTATTATGGTTATTTTATTCCAAAAACAAATTATATCAGGCTTAACCTCGGGAGCAGTAAAGGAGTAGTAGAATGTGGCAATTGAGAAGCAATGATTTACGCGGTGAAAGGCTACTATTGGAAGAAAGTCTTTTTAGTATAGGAAACGGTTATATTGGAGTCCGCGGATGCTTTGATGAAGCACCCGCGTTGATTCCAAATACAATAAGAGGCAGTTATCTCAATGGTTATTATGACAGAGTTCCGGTACTGTATAGTGAAAGTGCATATGGATTCCCAACAGTACAGGACAAGCAGCCAAGAATTATGGACACACAGACCTCGTTGATAATTCTTGATGGAGAAATTCTTGTTATTGAGACTGCAAAAATGGTTGATTATTACCGAGTACTTGATCTGCAAAAAGGCTTATTGGAGCGTGGATATAAATATAAAACGAAAAATGGTAAAGAAGCCAAACTGAGCTTTAAGCGATTAGCTTCTTTTACCATGAAGAACTTATTATGCTATGAAATAGATATAGAATTTGATGGTGAAATTGAGATTATTTCTCTTCTGGACTCTAATGTGAGCAATCATTCGGATGCCAGTGATCCCAGGGTGGCCTCCGGTCATGAAAAGCTATTGAACTTGCATAAAATGCATACAGTGGATGATTTGGTATTTTGTGAAATGGAGACAATCACTTCAAAGCTCACTTTGCTATGCGGTATAAGATATCAGCTTTCTTCAAAGGTTGGTGTTCCATGTGGTTTAACACATTTCATGGAGGAACAAGAAATCTCTACCAAAGCAAAAGGCAGCAAGCACTTAAACCTGCAGAAGAAGTGTGCTTTCCTTGATGGCATCAGATCTGACAATTTATATCAGGAAGCAATGAGAATATACGCAGAATATGACAGCTATTCCTTTGACGACCTTGTAAGACAGCAGGAAGCATATTTGAAATCCTTTTGGGAAGCTTCTGATATAGAAATCTATGGTAGTGACAAAATACAAGAAGCAATTCGTTTTCAATTGTTTCATTTGCTTCAGTCTGTGGGTAAGGATGAAATTTCTAATATTTCTGCAAAGGGGTTGACCGGTGAGGGCTATGAAGGACATTATTTTTGGGATACAGAAATATATGTGCTGCCTTTATTTCAAATAACTCAACCTGAGCTTGCCAAACAGCTGCTGTTGTACCGCTGCCATACATTGCCTCAAGCAAAGGAACAGGCTAAAAGACTGGGGCATAAAAAAGGAGCAGCCTATCCATGGCGTACAATATCAGGAATTGAATGTTCCTCCTATTTTCCAGCAGGGACAGCGCAATATCACATGAATGCAGATATTGCCTACGGGTTTATACAGTATTATCTGTATCATAGAGACCTTGCATTTATGCTGGAGTCAGCTGCTGAGGTAATCTTTGAGACTGCCAGGATTTGGATGGAAATAGGGAATTGGCATAAGGGAGCTTACCATATTCATAATGTAACGGGACCGGATGAGTATACAGCCATTGTAAATAACAATTTCTATACCAATGTAATGGCTAAATATCATTTGAATTGGGCAAATAAGCTATATGTTGAGCTAAACAAGCATAACCCTGCTGAATTTGAAAGCCTATGTCAAAGATTGCATTTATCCATAGAGGAAGTAAATGAGATGAAGTTGGCTTCAGAAGCAATGTACTTGCCCTATGACAAGGAGTTAGGCATACATGAACAGGATGACAGCTTCCTAAGTAAACAAATATGGGATTTTGCAAATACGGCAGAGGATCAATATCCATTGCTGCTGCATTTTCATCCATTGACTATATACAGATATCAAGTACTAAAGCAGGCAGATGCAGTTCTTGCACATTTCCTTCTGGAGGAATATGCAGATTTAGATATCATGAAAAGATCCTTTGATTATTATGAGAAAATAACCACCCATGATTCTTCGCTTTCATCTTGCATTTATGGAATCATGGCATCAAAATTCGGTTATCAAGAAAAAGCTTATGAATACTTTATGGAATCTGTCAGAATGGATTTGGATGATACCCATGGC
>JAQSYD010000064.1 GCA_029256325.1 Clostridia bacterium | reverse complement strand
AGAAGCATACCGGTTTCTGAATATAACTCTATTGTTCTACCATAGCTTCCTCCCGTATCCTCAGCTATAATAGGAATATTCAAGGATTGCAATACTTCCTTAGTAGCGGTTACATTTCTTGAACCTATTCGCATAATGTCGCTGCTATCATTAAAGTTAAACATTTGGGAGCCACCTGCTATTTTACTGACTATCCTATGCTTGTGTGCACCCAGCTTTTGCATGTCTTCCAAAAGCTTAACGATGCCGGTGTCTGCAAATTTTGCGACATTACTGTTATTTTTTATTTGCAAGCTGCTGGGAAGCATGATATGAACCATCCCAGAAACCTTGCTTAAGGTATCATATAAGCAAACACCTACACAGGAGCCTAAGCCTAAAGTAGTCAAAACCCCCGGACTTTTAGTGCAGTTCAAGTCTGCCATACCTACTTTAATTAACTCTCCCATATTAAACTACTCCTAGACTTTTAAGTAAAATTTCAAAAGAATCCTCGTCAGGTATTAAGAAGAAGTTCCCTTTTACATGCTGAGAACCTTCGATAAAATCAGTTTCTATAAGCATTACCTTGTCACCGACCTGTCCAAACAGTATTACAGGAACACTTAATATTGCACCGGCCATATCTGAAGCCAATGATGGAACAGATACCATCAATTTTAGACCTGTCAAAGAGGATAGGGAGGATAGATAGGCACCTGCCAATATATTTCCTACCTCTTGCAAGGCTGATATCTCCATCTCACTAAGCAATTCAGAGCTTTCATCTACTGCCATCAATAAGCTTATTAAGAGTCTTGCTGAATTTTGATCTAATAGAAACATGATACTGCCTGTTATATCTCCAGTAACCTTGAAATATATACCAATGACAGCTGTTTCTGGACCACCGACTAAATCTGCCACATCCTTAAATTCCAAAATATTAACCTTTGGAACATCCATATCAATTCTTTTAGCAATCATTTTTGATAAGGCTGTTGCTGCATTTCCTGCTCCGATATTTCCTATTTCTTTTAAAACGTCTATTTGCATGCTATTCAAATTATCTAAAGTTAATGGCATTTAATCCCCACCTTTATTAAGCTGTAACGCTTATGATCTTTGATACATCTAATAATATAATGAGCCTCGCTCCAACCTTGCCAATACCATAGATATATGAATGGTCAATACTTGCAATTGCAGTTGGAGGTTCTTCTATAAACTCTTTTTCAATCTCTAATACCTCAGAGGAGGTATCGATGATCAATCCCACCGTGATTTCATCCACTGTTACAATAATAATTCTAGTGCTTCCTGTATCATTACGCTGCTGCAGGTTGAACTTTTTTCTTAAATCTATGACCGGTATAACCTCGCCTCGCAAATTTACTACGCCTCTTACAAAGCTAGGCGCTTTAGGAACTCTTGTTATTCTTAGCATTTCCTTGATTTCTTTGACCCTAAGGATATCTATCCCGTACTCTTCATTTTCCAGCTTAAATACTACATATTTGTTTGTTATGTTTGCCGCCATATCAGCACCCCCTTATATTAGAGAATTCGTATCTATAATTAGAGCAACTTGTCCATCTCCAAGTATTGTAGCACCTGCTATAAATCTTATGCCTGACAAGTATTTACCAAGAGTTTTAATTACGATTTCCTGCTGCCCTATAAGGCTGTCCACTATAAAGCCAGCATGCTTTTCACCCTTCTTGACAACCACGATTGTCATTTCCTCTTCAGCATCTGCAGTACTTCCGTCCACGTCCAGCACCTTATTAAGTCTAATGATTGGAAGTACACTTTCTCTATTCAATACTACTTCTTGGCCGTGAATATTTCTGATCGAATCTGCATTTATCGTTGTGATATCTCTAATAACATTAAGCGGTATCGCATACTTTTCGCTGCCTATAGTAACCATAAGTGCTTGAATAATTGCTAATGTCAATGGCAGTCTAATGATGAACTTGCTGCCCTTGCCGCTGTATGTTTCTACTTCAACAACTCCATTTAAGGATTCAATTTTTGTCTTTACAACATCTAGTCCTACACCTCTGCCGGAGATATCAGATATTTTTTCTGCAGTACTGAAGCCCGGTTTGAATAATAATTCTACAGAAGCTTTTTCATCCATTGTATCTGCTTCACTTTGGCTTATGATACCCTTTTCGATGGCTTTTTTCCGAACTCTGCCAATATCGATTCCGTTGCCGTCATCTTCTACTTCTATCACAACACTATTACCGTCTTGATATGCTCTAAGATATAAATTGCCAGTAACAGGCTTGCCCTTTTTTGTTCTTTCTTCCTTATCCTCAATACCGTGGTCAATAGAATTTCTAATTAAGTGGATAAGCGGATCCCCTATTTCGTCAATAACGGTTCTATCTAATTCTGTTTCTTCACCTGACAGTGAAAGAGTTATATCCTTGCCTAATTCCTTTGAAAGGTCTCTTACCATTCTTGGGAATCTGTTGAATACTCTCTCTATAGGCACCATTCTAACCTTCATGACTGCATCATGCAGACTCGTTGTTATTCTTTCAAGGTACTCTACTGCTTCACCCATATCTTCATCTGTCGTGTCTGCCCCGGCACCTTCCAATCTGGTTTTTATTATAATTAATTCACTGACAAGATTCATCAAGTTATCAAGTCTGTCAATGTCAACTCTCACAGTTTTTCCTGTCTTGGATTTTTTGCTATGCAGATCTTCTCCTGATTCTTTTTCTTCATTCTGTGTTGAGCCATCTGTTAATATTTCTGATGCGTTCACTTGGGCTGAGTCCATCAATTCTACTTCTACTTCGTTAATCTTTTCAAAGATAACTTTGTTAACCTCTGATATTGATTCCAGCTCTTTTCTTAAAACTGCTTCATTTTCACTGGTAATGATTGCAATGCTGAATTCGTTTTCAAACTTCTCATCTTCAATATCTTCAACCTTTGGAATCGCCTTTATAATTTCTCCATATCTTTCTACTGTCTGAAAAACGATAAATGCTCTGGCTGCCTTTAGCATACATCCACTGTCAAGCAATACTTGAACCTTAAACACATTAAAGCCTTGCTCCAATGCTTTTGCTACGATGCTGTTATCATATTGATTAAATTTCATAAATCCTTGATCTACAGCTTCACTGGCAACTGCTGTAACAGCAGCTTCTGCATTTTTTCCAACCAATATATTATTCAGCTTCACAATGATATCATCTGCTGAGGCATTGCCTTCAGTGCCATTGCTGGCAATATGATTTACCGCATTCTCTAAGAAGTCCAAGCACTCAAACAATACATCCACAATAAATGTGCTTACATCAATCTTGCCGTTTCTAATGTCATCAAGAACATTTTCCATTTGATGTGTAAGATTTGTCATCTTGGTATAGCCCATCGTACCTGCCATGCCTTTTATGGTGTGTGCAACTCTAAAAATTTCATTTAAAATCTGCATGTCCTTCGGATTGGTCTCAAGCCCTAAAAGACTTTGATTTAGGCTTTGCAAATGTTCTTGTGATTCTTCAATAAATATTTCCAAGTATTGATTCATATCCATAAATTACACCCCCGTAAATTTTGTTATTTCTTTTGCTATGTCGTTTAAAGGTACAATCTTATCTATTACCCCAGTTGTAACAGCAGCCTTTGGCATTCCGTAAACTACACAGGTTTCTTCATCCTGAGCAACTGTTTTGCCTCCAGCAGCTTTAATATTTCCGATTCCTATACTTCCATCAGTACCCATACCTGTCATGATTACAGCAATTAAATTCTTATGCCCACATGCCGCTACTGAATTCATCATATAATTAGCAGAAGGTCTGTGACCTGTCATAGGTACTTCTTGGTTAATACCAATACGGTATTCCCCTGAAGCTTCATGAACAAACATATGGTAGTCACCAGGCGCTAAATAAGCACAACCGGGTTTTAAAACATCTCCGTTTTCAGCTTCCTTCACGTTTATTTCAGACAAACCATCCAGTCTCATAGCTAAGGACTTGGTGAATCCCGGCGGCATATGCTGTACGATGAGTACAGCGGCTGGAATATTGGCTGGCAAGTAGGGAATTACTTGCTGCAATGCCCGAGGTCCGCCAGTTGAAGTACCTATCGCTATAATATACTTTAGCTTGCTTTGTGACAGTGTTATCTCTTTTTTTTCTACTTTATTTATTTTTGGAGTAATGCTGCGCTCTGTGTAATTTAAGGTGTTAGAAGTGAGTGCACTTTTTATTTTTCTAATTAAGTCATCTTTAATATCTTCAATATTAAAATGAATGATGGATGACGTCGGTTTGGGTACAAAATCAAATGCACCAGCCTCTAGGGCTTTGATTGTTGCTTCTCCGCCGTTATTAGTCAAGCTCGAAAGCATGATCACTTTAGGCACAGGATTTAACTCCAATAGCTTACTAAGTGCTGTTATACCATCCATTATTGGCATTTCAACATCAAGCGTTATAACTTGTGGTTTTAAAAGCTGTGCTTTTTCTATTCCATCTTTGCCGTTTTTAGCAGTGCCAATGACTTCTATATGGTCATCGCTGGATAGAATATCACTGATTACCTTGCGCATAAAAGCTGAGTCGTCTACAACCAGTACCTTGATCTTTTGCTGCGATACATCCACTTTAGATCAACCCCTTTTTCGCCAGCTTCCTTTGCTCCTCAAATATGTACCTCATAATGATATTTCTTTCTATTTCCGTTATCTTTTCAAAGTTAACGCCATAAGCAAATTTAATAGCTTTATCATCAACTCTTTCAGCCCTGACTATTTTCCCAAGCAGGTTAATAGAATTAGCGTTTAAATTTAAGCTTATCTCTATGATATCGTTTATTTCCAATTCCCTATCTGCATTGAATGCAATTCCACCTCCGCTGATATCAACCATGGTAGCATTAAAATATTCTTCAAATATCTTTTCCTTCAAGTTAACTATTCTACGTATCTTAATATTGTTTACAGCCTTCAGTCTAAAATAGTTCCTTCTCTGTATTTTTTGAATTTCAGATATTCTCATAAGCTTTAATAATGGAACAGCACCAAATAATTTGTTTACAATCTTTGCTTTGAATTCATATATTGCTCCTTCTTTTGCAATAATCACCTTAACCACCGTGTCATTTTTTATGTAAACAATCTTATTTTTTGAGATTGGAATCAGTACATCTAAAGTTTCATCTTCATTTATATTATCAACTCTGCTGACATACTGCGTTTGATTGTAACTATCAATAACCAGCAGATTAATTCGTGCTCCTATAGATAGAAGTTTTTTTAGTTCCTGCATACTTATTGCCTCCCCCACGGTATCTATATAAGCTATGCTTATACAACAAATCCTACGAAATATCTTTCTAAAATTGGTATATAGTTCTATTATATAATATTTTGGCAAAATTTGAAATTTTTTAGCTGAAAATGTTGGTTAATTTATTAATAAACATCTTAAAGCCGGATGTCCCAGACATTTCAGCCCCTTTTGCCTCTAACAAAATTTCAGCTATATCCGTTATATTCTTTGTAGCTTCACACTTTGTATAGTTTAATACAAAGGGTTGTTGTGATTTAACCGATTTAGGTACACAATTGTCATTCATAATGAAACCAAGACTGTTCAGCTTAATACCGATGAATCTTTCAGATACTGTGTTAAGCTTATCAAGGATATTATGGGCTTCCATGTCGCTTTCTACTCTGTTTACAACGATCTTGATGTTTTTATACGGGTCTTTGTTGGATATTGTTTTTATTAAGGCATATGCATCTGTAATCGAAGTCGGTTCTGGTGTTGTTACCAGAATAACTTCTTTAGAAGCGTGAATAAAACTAAGCACGTTGTCAGACAAACCTGCGCCTGTATCCACCAGTATAATGTCCGCTTCATAATCCAGCTTGCCAAGCTTCATAAGCAAATCCACCAGCTGCATTTTATTCAGCTTAACCAAATCCTGAACACCGGAACCCCCTGATACAAACCGAACGCCGCAAGGACCTTCCTCAAGTATTTCCACGATATCCTTATCATTTTTGATGACATCCGATAAATTGTATTTAGACATTTTACCCATGATAACATCTACATTGGCTAAACCCAAATCGGCATCGATTATGATAACTCTTTTACCCTTTTGCGAAAGCTTGATTGCTAAATTTACAGTAAAATTGGTTTTTCCTACTCCGCCTTTTCCGCTGGTAATCGTAATTACACGAGCTTCTGATGCAGGTGCTGCAGTCATACTTGCTGACTGTTTACTATAGCTTTTTATATCATCAATAATCTCTCTTAATTTTTCAGCTTGATCTCTCATTTTATTTATCTCCCATTAGGTTATTAATGATTTTTACCTTATCAGCAATTTCAATATCATCCGGTACACTTTGACCGGTAGTTATATATGCAATGGGTTTTTTTGTAACATAAGCTATATTCAGCAGTATTCCAAAAGTAGAGGTTTCATCAAGCTTGGTAAATAATAGCTTGAAATCATCAAGAAAGCTATAGCTTTTAATGATCTCTACACAATCAGAAAACTTCGTTGTAGCGCTTAGAACTAAATAAGTTTCAAAATCTATATTGGAGCTTAATAATGATTTTAATTCCATTAACTGATATTGATCCTTGTGACTTCGACCTGCAGTATCTAATAAAATAATATCTTTGTCATCATAGTTCTTAACTGCATTTACAATCTCTGTAGGCGAATAGATAATGGAAAGTGGTACACCTATTATTTCACTATAGGTTTTTAACTGTTCAACAGCAGCGATTCTATAAGTGTCAGAGGTTATAAGTCCCACTTTTTTCTTATCATTCAAAACCATATTTGCAGCCAGCTTTGCTAATGTTGTCGTTTTTCCTACACCGGTAGGTCCTATGAATACAACAACCTTCTTGTTTTTATTAAGGACAAATGGTTTTGGATCCTTAATATATTTATTAAGAATATCAAAAATTGTATCACTTACGAGGCTCTGATCCTGTTGCTCTTCAAGGCTTAACTGTTCGATGATATCCTCTTTTATATCATTAATGATCACTCTATCTACTTCATTTTTTTCTAAACGTTCCAGCAAGGATTTAGCAGTTTCCGAGAGCTTGTTGCTTTCATAATCAACCTTTACGGCATCATAAACCTTGTTTAGCATATTTCTTATCTCGCCTATTTCATTGGGTGAAAAATCCATATCATCTTCCTTTTTCGACTGCTCGTTGATAACAGAGGCAGCCTTATTCAAAGGTTGCTGAATATGAAGCTCTATAGCTTCGTCGGCAGCTGCATTAAAGCTGGTTGCCATATACTGATTATTCTGCCCTACAGTTTGATTGTTCTGCTTCATGTTCGCGTTTAGCTCATGAATAAAGCTAGGTGCATCATAATGCTCTTCCTTGCTTTGAAAGGCTGGATTCACTGGGGTTGGAGGCATTTGCTTTGCTGGCTTACTGCTAATATCGCTGTCAATTGTTGCAACTACCTCTATCAAAGGCTTTGAAAAGAAACCTGTTAAGCCTTTTCTGCGAATTTTTCTAGTATTTAATATAATTGCATCTCGTCCTAAATCTGATTTAACTTTTTGCATTGCTTCTTGTGCGGTTTCACCAACATACCTTTTTACCTTCATTATATCCTCACCACTCCTATTGATTGTACCTCAACCGATGGGTCCAATTCATTGTATGAAAGTACCGTAAGTCCTGGAGCTACCTGCTCTGTCAGCTTCTTAAAGTATATCCTGACAACAGGTGATGCCAAAACCAAGGGCTGTTCACCAATATTCGTAAATTTTTGTATTTCTTTTGATAAGCTGTTATAGATCTCTTGCACCGTGTGTGGATCTAAATTCAAATATGCGCCATATTCCGTCTGCTGCACCGAATCCATAATATTCTGCTCTAGTCCTGCATCTAATGTAATTACTTTTGCTTTATTTTGCATAATAAATCTTTTTGTAATACTTCTGCGCAGTGCTTGTCTTACATATTCAGTAAGCATATCCGGATCCTTCGTCATAGGTGCATAATCAGCAAGGGTTTCCATGATTGTGACCATATCTCTTATAGAAACATTTTCTTTTAACAAATTGGCCAATACCTTCTGCATTTCACCAATTGAAAGCATTTTAGGAACTACATCATCTACCAAAGCAGGATATGATTCCTTGATATTATCCACCAGCTTCTGTACATCCTGTCTTCCCAACAATTCATGGGCATGGGCTTTTACAACCTCTGTCAAGTGAGTAGCTACGATTGATGGTGGATCTACTACGGTATAACCAAGCATTTCAGCTCTTTCCTTTTGATCCTCGCTAACCCACACCGCCGGCAATCCAAAGGCAGGTTCAATGGTTTTGATACCCTCCATATCCATGTCTGCGGTACCCGGATTCATAGCCAGGTAATGATCGAACATCAGCTCCCCTTTTGCTACTTCAATTCCTTTTATTTTAACAATATATTCATTGGGTCTTAATTGAATATTATCTCTTAATCTAATAACCGGCACAATCATACCTAAATCAAGGGCACATTGCCGCCTGATCATTACAACTCTATCCAACAGGTCTCCACCCTGATTTGCATCCGCTAATGGTATAATGCCATAACCAAATTCAAGTTCTATGGGGTCTACCTGCAGTAATGTCATCACATTCTCCGGCTTTCTGATTTCCTCTACTTCAACATCCTGTGCCTTCATTTCGTCTTCTATTTCTGCTTCCTTTAATGTTCTTTGCAGCGTATAACCAACAAAAGCCAATGCAGCCGCTAGAATAATATTGGGTGCTGGCGGCAAACCGGTAAAAGCCAAAATCAATAATAATGCGCTGGCAAAATATAATATTTTAGGCTGTGAAAGTAGTTGCCTTAATATATCGGTACCTAAGTTTGAATCCGATGCAGCTCTCGTCACTACCATACCTGATGCTATGGATATAAACAAAGCAGGTACCTGACTTACCAAGCCATCTCCAATCGTTAATCTCATAAATATGTCAGCAGCTTCCCCAGCTGGCAGCCCCATTTGCAGCATACCAATGAAAAAACCTGCACTGATATTAATAATAACAATGATAATACCTGCTATGGCATCTCCCTTTATGAACTTACTGGCTCCATCCATAGCGCCGTAAAAGTCAGCTTCACGCTGTATCTTTTTTCTTCGTTCTCTTGCCTGCTGTTCATTGATCAAGCCTGAATTCAAATCAGCATCAATGGCCATTTGCTTACCAGGCATAGCATCCAATGTAAATCTTGCAGCAACTTCTGCAACTCTTTCAGAACCCTTCGTAATGACCATAAACTGTACTATTACAAGTATCAGGAACATGATAACGCCCACTACGATGTTATCGCCGGTAACAAAGTTACCAAAAGCGTAAATGACTTCACCTGCATCACCCTCCCCTAAGATCAATCGGGTACTGGAGAAATTAAGTGACAGCCTGAAAAGCGTTGTAATCAACAACATAGTTGGGAATACCGAGAATTCTAAAGGTTCCTTAATATACATCGTAATAAGGAAGATAACAATAGAAAGTGAAATATTCAATGTTAGCAGTATATCTAGCAGTACGCTGGGCAGCGGTATAACAATCATTAATATAATTCCAATAATCCCTATTGCAACAACATCGCCATATCTTCCCATTTAAGGCCTCCTATTAACACAGTAAAGCTTAGTTTATGTTTTTGTTCAGGATGCGTCAGCTGACGTAGAACAAAATATACATAAACTTAGCTGGCTGTGTTGATTCATTTATTTCTCTGTAAAGCTTAGTAACTGTTTTTGCTCAGGAAGCTTAGAGCAAATATACAGAAAGTTAGCTTTACGGTGTTTTTCCATTATATTAACTACTTATTTTTAAGGCTGTATACAAACGCAAGCACTTCTGCCACTGCTTTATACAGCTCTGCAGGCACCAAGTCGCCAATTTCAACTGACTTATATAAAGCCTGTGCCAAAGGTTTGTTTTCTACTGTAGGTATATTGTTATCCTTGGCAATTTCTTTTATCTTTTGTGCGATTAAATCCTTCCCCTTTGCCAATACAATTGGAGCTTCAGCCTTTGCTGTATCATATTTAATTCCAATTGCAAAATGTGTTGGATTTGTAATTATTACATCTGCCTTAGGCACCTCAGTCATCATTCTTCTTAGAGACATTTGTCTTTGTTTTTCTCTGATCTTTGATTTGATCTGAGGATTTCCTTCGGTCATCTTGAACTCTTCTTTAATTTCCTGCTTTGACATTCTTAAGTTTTTTTCAAACTCCCAAAACTGAAAACCATAATCAAAAATGGATATTACGATTAATATGGCAGCAACTCGAATACCTGTATTTATTATTGCATTTCCGATAAATACAGCGGTGGCTTCCATATCCATAAACAAGAGCTCGGGTATTACCAAGAAGTTGTTTTTAAGATAGCTGTATATTACATAGCCTATGATACCAATTTTTAATATTGATTTGGCTAGCTCTACAAGTGCTCTTTTAGAAACAATATTTTTAAAACCTTCAATGGGGTTTAATTTATTGAATTTGGGTACTAAAGGCTTTAGCGTAAATAAAAATCCTACTTGCAGATAGTTGAATACAATTGCCACCAGAGCTGATATGAGTAATGTGGGTGCCATTACTTTAGCGAAAACCCACAAGCATTTCATGTATATATTAATCAAATCTCCTGTATTTACGGCATTTTCTATATTCACAGGAAAGCTTAAAAACAATTTGATCAGGTCTGTCAGATTTGTAATAATACCAGTTGCAAATATTCGCAAGGACAAAAACGTTACCAGTAGAAGTACTGCCGTCGTTAGCTCTCTACTTTTTGCTACTTGTCCCTTTTCACGAGCTTCCCTTCTACGTTTAGGGGTAGCGCTCTCCGTTTTCTCTTCTGCAAAAAGCTGCAGGTTGATAACAAAATCAAATTCAAACAAATTTATCATCCTTTAGCTAAACTTTTTATAATTAAATAAATGTAGCTGTACATTTTGTCAAAGGTTAAGTCCATTGTCGTAATAAACATTGGCATCATAGCTAATAAAGTTACAAGACCTACGCCTACCTTCAAGGGCATACCTACCACAAACACGTTCATTTGAGGTACTGTTTTTGCCAGTATTCCTAATGAAATCTCGGCTAATAGTGAGGCTGCCAATATAGGTATGCTTATTTTAAAGCCAAGGGCAAAGGTTTCAAAGAAAATATTGAGCATATTATGATACAGTACATTATTAAAAGCAAAGCTATTGATTGGAAGCACATTGTAGCTTTTAAACAAAGCAGTTAATAACACATGATGCCCATTCATCATTAGGAAAAACAACAGTGTAATGATATAAATAAAGTTACCTGTCAATGGTATTTGTGAGTCGTGCATGGGATCCAGCACATTAACCATACCAAAGCCTATCTGCGTGTCTATAATTTGTCCGGCAAGGAACAGCGCAGAAAAGACCAGATAACTTGTATAACCAAGGATTATCCCTATAGCCAGTTCTTTAAGAATCAAGGCAGCATAGCTGTAAATATTAACAGCGTCAACAGATTGATCCTGAAGCAGTGTAACCAGAATGACACTGCAAAAAAAAGCAAAGGCTATTTTTAAATAGCTGGGAACATTTCTTCCTCCAAACACTGGAGTAATAACAAATAAGGAACTCATTCTAACCAATATCAATAAAAATAATTCAAACTTGTCCATAAGAATATATAATACATCATTCATAGGCTTACCTTATATAATTGGGAATATTTTCGAATATATTTATAGTAAAGTCATACATCATATTCATCATCCATGGACCAAAAATCAACAAAGCCAAAGCAATTGCAATAAGCTTTGGTATGAAAGAAAGAGTCTGCTCCTGTATTTGTGTGGTAGCTTGAATGATGCTGACAATAAGACCTACTAGCAGTCCTAATAGCAAAATAGGCGCTGAAACCATCAGAACCACTCTTATTGCTTCTATGCCAACATCTAAAACCATTTCTTGACTCATAAGTCCCACCTTCTATCAATTAAAGCTCATTACTAGCGATTTTACTATTAGATTCCACCCGTCTACCATTACAAATAATAAAAGCTTAAATGGAAGTGAAATCATAACAGGAGGAAGCATCATCATCCCCATGGACATCAGCGTACTGGCTACAACCATATCAATCATTATGAAAGGAATATACAAATAAAAGCCTATTATAAAGGCAGTTTTCAATTCACTTATAATGAATGCAGGTATTAATGCTGTAGTTGGTATGTCACTGGATTTTACAGGCTGATCTATCTCACTAAGATTAAGAAACAAAGCCAAATCCTTTTCCTTCACATTTTTCAGCATAAAATTCCTTATTGGATCCATTGCCTTCGTAATGGCTTGTTCTTGTGTAATCTCACCTTGTGTGTAAGGTTGAAATGCATTTGTATTTATATCTGTAATAACAGGACTCATTATAAAAAAAGTTATAAATAATGCCAGGCCTATAAGCACTTGATTTGGTGGCATTTGCTGAGTACCTAATGCATTTCTCGTAAAGGACAATACAATGATTACCCTTGTAAAAGAAGTCACCATGATCAATAATGCCGGTGCCAAGGACAGGATTGTAAGTAAAAATAATATTTGAATGCTTAAGGCTACATCTTCCGGGTTATCTGCAGTGTCAATTTCTAATCCAATCTTAGGAATGGGCAGTGGTGGTTCAGCAGAAACACCAATTGACAGCACGATAACTAATATAGCTGAAAAAATCAGTATTTTAAATAGTGTCTTATTTAGTTTCATCGCCATTGTTGCCCCTTACCATAGATTTTAGCTTCTGCAGATTATTCTTCACTGAATTAAAATGAGTTCCGAAATCCTTCCCTTTGATATCCTGGTCAAAGGATTCATAATCAAAGTCGTTTAAGTTTATTGCACTGTTCAGCTGCTCTTCAAAAAGCTTGTCCTGATCTAATTCGCTTATTAGGATCATACCTTTCGATGCACATCCTATTAAAAAATACTGTGTTCCTACCTGAATTAAATGTAAGCTTCTGTCTGCACCTAAAGGCATTGATTCCATCAATTTCATGGTTTTAGACTTATTCTGAGCTAAGCCCTTACGCGCAAGAAATTTAGTAATATAATATGCTGCTGCTAAAATAAGAGCAAACATGAATAAATAATAGATGGTTTTAAAAAAGCTTTCTACACCATCTCCTAAAGCACTAAAGAGTGAAAATCTTATATATGCCGGTGTGCTGGCATATACGTTGCCTATTAAGCCTGAAATTACAACAACCGGCATTACAAAATATTTTAATGCTTTCATCAATTCTTCGACTCCTAACTAATCTACTGGAAATTTTACTCGAATTTAATTTCCTAAAACCTTCTTCACTGCCTCTAGAATTCTTTCTTGTTGGAAAGGCTTAACAATAAAATCCTTTGCACCTGCTTGAATTGCCTCAATAACCATTGCTTGTTGTCCCATAGCTGAGCACATGATGATTTTCGCGTTTCCATTCAGTTTCTTGATTTCCTTCACTGCTTGAATGCCGTCCATTTCTGGCATCGTAATATCCATGATTACCAGCTCTGGCGTAAACTCCTTATATTTTTCAACTGCCTTTGCTCCATTTTCAGCTTCTCCGCATACAACAAAGCCATTTTTAGACAATGTATCCTTAATCATCATTCTCATAAATGCAGCATCATCAACAACTAATATTCCATTTGCCATTTATTAATCCCCCTTGTAATTAAATAAGTTTATTGTAATTTTGTTAAACGTTTTGACGCACTGATTATATCTGTAATTCTAACACCGAAGCTTTCGTCTATTACTACAACTTCGCCTTTTGCAATGTACTTGCCATTAACAAGTATGTCTACGGGCTCTCCGGCCAACTTATCCAATTCCAATATTGTACCAGGTCCGAATTCCAGAATATCTTTGATTAGCTTCTTTGTTCTTCCAAGCTCTACGGTAACCTCTAAGGGAATATCTTTTATTAAATCAATGCTTTCTTTTTCCGCGGCCCACTGATCATTATCAAAAGACTGATATTGTATAGGCTGTACATTGACCATTCTTGCTTCCTCCCTTTGTGGCGAAGGGGCTCTTTGCGGCTCTTGATAAGCAGGTCGTCTATCATAATCCCCTTCATATTGCATAGGTTGTGGTTGAATCTGAGGCTGTGCCTGTGGCCTTGGTGCTGGACTTGAGCTTGAGCTTGGTTGTACCTGCTTTGGCTGCTCCTCCGGCTTTTCCATGCTGTCAAACAAATTATCTACTAGATTCTTAGCAAAATCTATAGGTAGCAATTGCATAATTTCACTATCTATCACATCACCAATTTCCATTCTAAAGGCAATTTTAACAACTTGATCGTCAGGTACAAACTGATGTACTATGGTCGAATCGCTGAAAAACATTGAAAATGCCTTTGGCGGTAAGATGTCTATCTTTTTATTAAACATGCTGGCAAGTGAAGTCGATGAAGAACCAATCATTTGATTCATAGCTTCACTAATTGCACTTAAATGCAAATCTGTAATCGGCTCATTATTGATCTGCCCGGTTCCTCCCATCATAAGGTCTGTAATGATTTTTACATCATCCTCTTTCATAATTAAAAGATTTGAACCTATCAAGCCTTCTTTATACTCAACCTGTACTGCTACATAAGGAACTGGGTATTGGCTGGATAGCTCCTCCCAAGTCAACACCGTAACTCTTGGCGTTGTAATGTTTACTTTATTATTCAGCAGCGTGTACAAGGTTGTTGCTGAGGTTCCCATGCTGATATTTCCAATTTCACCTAGTGCATCTTTTTCTTCATCTGTCAGTACTTGATTCTTGGAAGATGAATTTGGTTGAGAAGGACTGCTATCGCCCCTTAAAAGAGCATCAATTTCTTCTTGTGACAGCATATCACTCATCTAAATCATCTCCTTTCTTGTTTATATTCGTTATTTTTACTGCAACTCTATTTTTCTTTATTCCCGGTTTGCCATAAAACTTATGGTTATTTCCAATGGTTATTTTTAAATCCTCGCCTACTGAGGTGTCAAGGGTTATTACATCCCCTATTTGAAGCTCCAAGAAATCTCCTATAGTGACCTCGGATACGCCAAGCTCCACTCTAACAGGCAGCAGGGTTGTTTCAATCTTCCGCTCTATGATCTTAAGCTCATTGCTGGAAATCTCTTTTGTAATGCCTGAAAACCAAAACTTTGTACTCAACTTAGGAATAACTGGTTCTATAACTAAGTGCGGAATGCATATATGTATCATGCCATCTATGTTGCCTACCTTAGTATTCAATGTAATCAACGCCACAGTCTCATTGGGAGACATTATTTGAGTAAACTGTGGGTTTGTCTCAATTTTTTTCAGCTTTGGCTTGAGATCAATCACATTTTTCCAAGGATCTCTCATGTAGGCAATCATTTGGCCTAATATCTTATCCAATAGCGTCAGCTCAATTTCGGTAAAACCTCTTGTTCGCTCATAAGCGTTCCCGGAACCTCCAAGCACTCTTTCTATCATTGCAAAGGCAGTGTTAGGCGGCATTTGCAATATGATAGAGCCTGACAAGGGTGAAAAGTCAACGATTCCCAATACAGAGGGATTAGGCATTGAATTACTAAACTCATTAAAGGTCAGCTGGTCAACAGAGATTACTTCAATCTGTACCATTTGTTCGGAAGCTTAAAGTTATATTCTCTTACCTTGCGCTCTTCTTTTACCTCTTCAATTTCATTGACGCTTAATTCTCCAGAGTTTAACGCACTTAACAGCGCATCTATTTCGCCTTGGGACAAAACCTCGGACACATTGGCCACCTCCCTTCAGAAAAACAAATCAAAAATTATTGGATGATTATTTCTTCGACGTATACTTCAATCTTTTTTTCGGTAGATAATATCTTTCTAATTGTATCTTGTACCTCAGCCTTTATCTTGAGTTGGCCTTCTTTTCCTGCCAAATCCTGCTCAGTCTTGCTGCGCATTAATAAATTGATCTTATCTATAATTTCAGATCTTCTATTATCAAGCAAGCTTACTAATTTTTGGTCAACGTCAAGCTTAATTGTTAATTTTGCTATCTTTTTACTGTCCTTGACATTGTTAACAAAAGAACTGCCAAAATCATACAAAATAATATCTTTATCGATGGTTATCTCTTTAATTGTTGGTTCTTCGGGTTTATTCAGCACAAATATATATAATATTATACCTGATAATATGACGAAAAGTAAA
>JAQSYD010000063.1 GCA_029256325.1 Clostridia bacterium | reverse complement strand
CAGCATCTTCATATCCTGTTTGGACAACTCCAGATTCTCCAGCAATTCCGGCCTTTTGATGTATGTAGTCTTTAAGGCTTGATAGCGCCTCCATTTATCTACATTTTCATGGTGCCCCGTAAACAATATCTCAGGCACTGCCATGCCCTTAAATACCGGAGGTCTTGTATACTGCGGATATTCTAGAAGCCCACTGCTGAAGGATTCTATCATATGGGACTCATCCTCTTTGAGTACACCGGGCAGAAGCCTGCATACGGCGTCTGTAACAGCCATAGCGGCTATTTCTCCACCGGTTAGTACAAAGTCCCCTAAGGATATTTCTTCGTCTACAAGGCCATCGCTGACTCTTTGATCAATACCTTCATAGTGCCCGCATATGATGGCTATGTTTTGGTACCCAGTCAGCTCTTGCGCTTTCTTCTGATCAAAAGTTTTACCCTGCGGCGTCATTAATATGACGTGAGGCTTACTTCCAATCTGGTCTGCCACATGCTCCATAGCCGAATAAATAGGCTGACACTGCATGACCATGCCCAAGCCACCGCCATAAGGATAATCGTCTACTCTATTATTCTTATTTTCAGTAAAATCTCTAATATTGTGAAATTCAAGCTGAACCAAGTTGTTATTCACTGCTCTGCCAATGATACTTTTGCACAGCACAGCTTCAAACATCTCAGGAAACAAGCTTAGTATGTCAATTCTCATTTAAATTAATCCCTCTGGCAAATCTACTATAATTTTTTTATTCTGAAGGTTTATTTCCTTGACTACCGTCTTTAAAGCCGGTATCAATATCTCTCTCTGCTCATTCTTCACCACGTAAACATCATTGCTGCCTGTTTGAAGCACATCATGCAGCTTGCCAAGCAGCTGGCCATGAATGTCAAAAACCTCTGATTCAACGATGTCGCATATAAAGAAGGTATCCTTTGGAAGACGCACCGCATCCCATCTGCCTACCTTTATATAGAGCTGACGCAGCTTTTCAGCATCATTCATGGTATCTATGCCCTTTAGCTTCAAAATGACTGTATTTTTGAGATGTTTCGCGCTTTCTACCTGATATTTTGTCATCTCATTCTTTGACTCAATATATACTTCCTTCAGCTTATCAAAGCGTGAAGCATCGTCCGTCAGCGGATATACCTTAACTTCGCCTTTGATTCCATGGGTGTTTACTATTTGCCCTATGCTTAAATACTCTAACACATATTCACCTTCTTCTTCTGTACTTAAGAGAAAACAGTGTATTCATAACAGCATCAACGCCATAAATCAAATCATAGTTTGTCACTCTGAGCTTGCGAAGAGTCTTAAGATTCTTCACTACGTTCAGAATGACAAGTACTTCACTTCATTGAAATGACATGCCGCACTGCGCTCTCTTAAATGCAGAAGGCAGGAGAAATATTGATTATATTATCTCCTGCTCTGCATTAAATTATTTCTACTATGACTTTCTTATCGGTTTTTACCGCAGCAGATTTCACTACTGTCCTAATGGCTTTCGCTATTCTCCCCTGCTTACCGATAACCTTGCCCATATCCTCAGATGCCACAGAAAGTTCGATGATGATTGTTGTATCACCCTCGGTTTGTTTCACCTTCACCTGTTCCGGATAGTCCACAAGGTTTTTTGCAATTACTTCTACTAATTCTTTCAATTGCAACACTCCCAATAGAAGTTATTTTTTATGCTTCTATTATTCCACTCTTCTTAAGTAGTGATTTAACTGTATCTGATGGCTGTGCACCAGTACTTAACCACTTCTTAGCCTTTTCTGCATCTATCTTAATTTCAGCAGGCTCTGTTATTGGATTGTAGTATCCGATTTCTTCGATGAACTTGCCATCTCTTGGTGCTCTTGAATCAGCAACTACAACTCTGTAGAAAGGTGCTTTTTTAGCGCCCATTCTCTTCAATCTTATCTTAACTGCCATTATATTTTCACCTCCTTATAAAGTTAGAAATTAACTAATTTATCTAAAGAACGGCATTTTCTTTTTGCCCTTCTTCATATCTTTTTCCATGCCCGCAAACTGCTTCATCATTTTCTTTGTTTGTTCAAAGTTCTTAAGCAATTTGTTCACATCCTGAATAGTTGTGCCGCTGCCTGCAGCAATACGCTTTCTTCGGCTGGCATTGATGATGTCCGGATTCACTCTCTCCTTTTTGGTCATGGAGTGTATAATGGCTTCTGTTCTCGCCATTTCCTTGTCATCTACTTGCAAGCCCTTCATTTTGCCGGTATTCATACCTGGTATCATTTCAAGTATTGAACTCAACGGTCCCATGCTTTTCATTTGCTGAAGCTGATCCAAGAAATCCTCAAAGGTAAAGCTTTGAGTTCTCATCTTTTTCTCCAGCTCCATGGCCTTTTTCTCATCCATGTTGGCTTGTGCTTTCTCAATCAGAGTCAGTACATCGCCCATGCCAAGAATTCTGGAAGCCATTCTATCAGGATAAAAAGGCTCAAGGTCTTCCATTTTTTCACCCATACCGGCGAATTTGATTGGTTTGCCGGTTACAGCTTTTACAGATAAGGCTGCACCGCCTCTGGTGTCGCCGTCAAGCTTTGTGAGTATGACCCCGTCAATGCCTAACTTACCATTGAAGCTTTCTGCAACATTTACAGCATCCTGACCTGTCATAGAATCTACAACAAGCAGAATCTCTGTAGGTCTGACGGACTTTTTGATATGATCCAGCTCATCCATCAGCTCTTCATCTATATGCAGTCTACCTGCAGTATCTATAAGTACGACATCCTTGCCGTTCTTATTCGCATATTCAATACCTGCCTTGGCAATATCCACCGGATTGGTTTGATCTCCTAAAGTGAATACATCAACACCAACCTGCTGTCCTACAACCTGAAGCTGCTTTATTGCTGCCGGTCTATATACGTCACATGCTACAAACAAGGGATTCTTGCCTTGCTTTTTCAGCATCAAGCCCAGCTTGCCTGTATGTGTGGTTTTACCTGCACCTTGCAAGCCTACCATCATAAATACAGTGGGTGGCTTGGAGGAAAAAGCAAGCTTGCTCTGAGTCGTACCCATCAGTTGAGTCAACTCGTCATTCACAACTTTAACCACTTGCTGGCCAGGAGTAAGACTTTCCAGTATCTCTTGTCCAACAGCTTTTTCTGTAACTTTATTTACAAAGTCTTTTGCCACTTTGAAATTAACATCGGCTTCGAGTAAAGCCATTCTAACTTCTCTCATGGCATCTTTAATATCTTTTTCACTAAGCTTTCCGGAGCCTCTTAATTTTTTGAGGGTATTCTGAAGCTTATCCGCCAATCCTTCAAAAGCCATTCAACTACCTCCCGGTTATTATATAAGCTTTTCTATATAAATTTTGATATCTGCAATTTTATTTTTTATTCGGTCAACATCGTTTTCTTCCGTTTCCAGAAGCTTATCCAGTAAGACCTTTATATGTGATAAGCTATCCTTCTGCTGCAAAAATCGATTTACCAAGCCAAGCTTATCTTCGTATTCAAACAATGTTTTTTCTGCCCTTTTCAGTGTATCATAGACACCTTGACGACTTATTCCCAGCTGTTCTGATATCTCGCTTAGGGACAAATCGTTGCTATAATACAAATCTATAATTTCTATTTGCTTTTCTGTTAAAAGCTGACCGTAAAAGTCAAACAAAAGGGCGATCTGCACAATTTTCTCGTACATTGTAACACCTCTAAAATACCAATGTAAAGGCTATTACCTTTACATTGGTATTTTATATTAATATAACCTTGTTGTCAACACTTATTCATCAATTTATTCAGCAAATAAAGCATCTACAAAGTCTTCCGGTATAAACTCCTGAAGATCATTTACCTTTTCACCTACACCGATCAGCTTAACAGGAATATCAAGCTCCGATTTGATGCCAATAACAATTCCGCCCTTTGCGGTGCCGTCAAGCTTTGTGAGTATGATACCTGTGATATTGGCAACTTCTTTGAAAATTTTCGCTTGTGAAATTGCATTTTGTCCAGTTGTGGCATCCAATACCAGCATCACTTCCTTGTGTGCTTCAGGATACTCTCTGTCAATGACTTTAAAAATCTTACGAAGCTCTTCCATCAGATTTTTCTTGTTATGCAGGCGTCCAGCCGTATCGCATATCAGTACATCTGTTTTTCTGGATTTTGCTGCACTAATGGCATCAAATATGACTGCTGCCGGATCAGAGCCTTCCTGATGCTTGATCACATCTACTCCCGCTCTTCTGCCCCATACCTCAAGCTGATCTATGGCTGCTGCTCTAAAGGTATCTGCCGCTGCAATAAGCACCTTCTTGCCTGACTTTTTCAACTTACTGGAAACCTTGCCTATTGAGGTGGTTTTTCCTACGCCATTGACGCCGATTACAAGAATAACCTCCGGTGAATGCGTGCCGATCGCTTCTGTAGAGGTGCCCAATATTTCCAGCATCTCCTGCTTCAACAGCTCTTTGATCTGCATGGGCTCTTTGATATTTTGCTGTTTTACTTTCAGTCTTAAATTGTCCAATATCCTCATGGTTGTTTCAACACCAACGTCAGAGGTAATCAGAATCTCTTCCAATTCATCAAACAAGTCCTCATCAACGGATTTAAAGCTTATTAACACGTCATTAATCTTGTCCGTTATATTTTTTCTTGTTTTAAACAAACCATCCTTCAGCTTTGAGAAAAAGGAAACCTTTGCTTCTTCTGCTTCCAATTCCTCCTCTTCAGATTCTTCAATGATGTCAGCTTGCACTTCACTGATCTCCAGTTCTTGTACCGCTTCGTCCTCAAATTCCTCCGCTTCGAAGTCTTCAAGGTCATCTGCCTGCACTTCGCTGATTTCAAGCTCTTGTACAGCCTCTTCCTCTTCCTCTTCAAAAAGTAGCTTTTCTATTTCCTCATCAGAAAGCTGCTCTTCACCTTTCAGCAGCTCCTCTTGTTGATTTTGCTTGTCTTGTTCCTTATCGCCATCTTTACCAAATAGCTTCTTAAAAAAGTTTGCCATATCTTCACTCCTCATATCAATGCAAATTTATCTTTTGTGACTTATTAGCTGACTTTTGGCTCCAGTGTGCCTTCCAGTTTAACGGAAAGCAGCTTGGAAATACCGCTGTCCTCCATACTGACGCCATAGAGGCAATCAGCTGCTTCCATTGTACCCTTTCTGTGGGTAACAATGATAAACTGTGTAGTTCGTGCAAACTCCTTCAGGAAGGATGCATAACGGTCAACGTTGGCATCGTCCAGCGCTGCGTCAATTTCATCCAGCACACAGAATGGCGCCGGCTTCATTTTCAGTATTGCAAACAATAATGCAATAGCCGTCAAGGCTCTTTCACCACCGGAAAGCAGCATCAGGTTCTGCAGCTTTTTGCCCGGCGGCTTTGCTATGATTTCTATCCCTGATTCCAATATATTTTCTGCATCTGATATCACCAGTTGTGCCTGACCGCCGCCAAACAGCTGTACGAAGACTTCGTTAAAGTTCTCATTTATTAATTTAAATTGCGTAATAAACTGTTCCTTCATGTGTTCTGCGATTTCTGTAATGACCTGCGTCAAGGACTCCCTGGCCTTTGTCAAATCATCTACTTGATTATTCAAGAATAGATATCTTTGACTAAGCTTTTCATATTCCTCTACAGCGTTTACATTCACTGTACCCATGGCTCTGATTTCGCTCTTTAGTTCTTCACAGCGTCTTGCAGCCCAAGTGAGGTTTACGCTCTCATCTCTATAGCTCTGCGCATTATGATAATTCAACTCATAGGTTTCCAGAAGCTTCAGCTCGATACTATCAAGCTCAAACTCCACTTTAGCCTTTTGCATGTCGATCTTATGCAAATTGTTCTGCGCATCTAAGGCTTCCTGCTGACTGACCTTTACATCCTCTTCGGATTTTTCCAAGGACTCTTGCAGCTGCTGCTTTTGCACCAGATGCTGCTGTATTTCCAGCTGTTTTTGTCCTAATAGCTGCTTTAGGCTTTTTATTTGAATTTGTATATTCTTTAGCAGCTCATCATAATTGGTGGAGTCTGCTGCCGATTGATTCATTTCATTGACAGCCCCTTGAATATCCAGCTCCACTTGCTTGATCTTATCCGCCAAGTCTGCATTTTGCTGCAGCAAATTCTTTCGATGCTGCTCAATGGCTGACAACTTCACCTTCAAATCGGTGATCTCATTGTTATGAGCATCCTTCACCTCATTTAACTGCTTCATGTCAAACTGCAGCTCTGCAATTTTGGCTTCTATTTCCTTTTTGCTTTGCTCCAGCTGTGCATCCTTTTCTTGATTGACAGCTATCAATGCTTTTGCTTCATCACATTCCTTGCTTAAATCCGCTACTTCTTTTCTGCTGATAGAGATTCTATCATTTATTATTTGCATTTCAGACTTTAAGCTTTCACATTTATTTTGTAAATTTGTCAATTCGATTTGAAGCTTATGATACGCATCGGTTCTGTTTGCAATTTCAATATCTGCTGCAGATAATTGCTGTTTAACAGATCCTAAGCTTTCTAAATGCTTTTCAAAGCTTTGCTTTATAGCTTGATATTTAATTTTCAACTGTTCTATTTCACTTTTTCTGGATAAAACAGAGGAGGAAACAGCATTCAAGCTTCCGCCTGTAATAGAACCTCCCGCATTGATGATTTCACCGGTTAAGGTAACGATTCTAAAATCATAATGGTTCATCCTTGCAAGCTTTATAGCGGCATCCATATCCTTTACCACTGCTATTCTGCCCAAAAGATTATGAATGATGTTTTCAATCTTTTTATCATAGCTTACTAGCTTAGAAGCGATTCCAACAAAGCCCTCCATGTTAAAGCTGGATTTTTCCTTGTCAGAGAAAAATCTTGGTTTTATAGAGCTTATTGGCAAAAATGTCGCTCTGCCTAGCTTGTGCTTTTTAAGATATTCAATTAATGCCTTTGCATCTTCTTCTTTCTCAGTGACGACGCTTTGCACCTGTGCGCCCAAGGCTACATCAATTGCAGCTACATGTTCATTGGAGACATTTATCATTTCCCCCACTGCGCCCAGCATACCCTTGGTCAAGTGTCCCGCATTGGCAAGCAGAGCTTTAACGGACTTGCTGTAGCCGTCAAAGTCCTTTTCCATATCCTCCAATACCTTTAGTCTGGAGGCTGTGCTGTCCTTGCTGCTTTTGACACTGGATATATCATGCTCCAGCTGTACAGCCTGCTTCTCTAAGCTTTGCTTATTCAGCTTATGCTGCTCCAACTGATTTCTGCAATCTTCACTGTTAAGCCTTGCTGCTTCCAAGCCCTCTTCTGATGCCTTAAAAACAGTTTTCTTTTCTTCTAATTGTTCTGACAGACGTTCAATATCTTGATTGATCTGAGCATTTCGCTTGTCAATATTCTCAACAAAGGAATAGCTGCTATTGATCTTACTCTTGATTTCCGACTGCGAATTAATCAAGCTGATATACTGTTGCTGAACATTGTCCAAGTCAGTTTCCTTAATGGAAATCGAAGCATAATACTCCTCAAACTGCCTGGACTTTGCATCAATACTTTCCTGCAGCTGTTGCTGTTGTACCTGTAGCAGCTCCGTGTGCGTACTGTTTTCAGCAATTGCCTCTGCTGACTTTTTATGTTCCTGCTCTAATTCCTTTTTTCTTTGATTCAATCTAGTGAAGGCATTTTCAATGTTGTATTTTTTTTCCTGTACAACCTTATACTCGCCCTCTTGCTGCTGCATACTGCTTTCAATTTGGTGCGCTTCCTGCTGAAGCTGCTCTATGTTCTTTTCTAAGGCAGTCAGTTCGGTTTTCAGCTGTTTTTGCTTATCCTCCAACTGCTGCTTTAGGTTTGTTTTTTCTTCTATATAGCTTTGGATTCCCTCAGCTTCTTTTATGATATTCTGCAGCCTGGCTTTGAATTTATCAATATTACCCAAAATAAGGTTTATTTCAATGCCCTTTAATTCCTGCAAAATATCTCTGTACCTTTTGGCTACCTCTGCCTGTTCCTTCATAGGATCCAGCTGTGTGCTGATTTCTTCTATGATGTCCATGACTCTGGTAATGTTCTGCTTTGTATTTTCAAGCTTGCGCTCAGCTTCCTGCTTTCTGGATTTAAATTTTACGATACCTGCGGCTTCTTCGAAAACCTGTCTTCTATCCTCAGACTTATTGCTTAATATCTCATCTATTCTACCCTGTCCAATGATTGAATATCCGTCTCTGCCTATACCGGTATCCATAAAAAGCTCATAGATATCCTTCAGTCTGCAGGAGGTTTTGTTTATGTAATATTCACTTTCACCGGAGCGATACATTCTCCTTGTGATATTAATTTCGGTATAATCCACTGACAGCTTACGATCGGTATTATCTATGCAAATACTTACTTCTGCAAAGCCCAATGCCTTTTTCTGATCACTGCCTGCAAATATGATGTCTTCCATTTTGCTGCCTCTTAAGGTCTTGGCGGACTGCTCCCCCAGCACCCATCTGATTGCATCGGAAATATTGCTTTTACCGCTTCCATTTGGTCCTACCACCGCATTGATTCCATCAGCAAAATTTAATTCAATTTTTTCTGCAAAGGATTTGAAACCGTGAACTTCCAACTGCTTTAAATACAACTTGTCCACCCCTATAGCACAAATTATTCTTAACTAATATATTTTACCATAATTTCTAGTTCATTAAAAGCAAAGCTGCGTTAAAGAATCATGTTGATTCCTTCGGCGCATAGCAATGTCACTCTGAGCTTGCGAAGAGTCTTAAGATCCGACCGTACCCTCAGGATGACACAAGAATTGTTGCAGTCTTCATAACAAGGGCTGTTAACACTTTTGCAGGATATAAGCATTATAAAAGCCTATTACTTTATAAGTAATAGGCTTTTAGTGATATTCTTATCTTGGTTCAACTAGGAATTTGATTGCCGTTCTGTCTTCACCATCAATAACTATCTCCGAAAAAGCAGGAACTACAACTAGGTCAATACCATTAGGTGCTACAAAGCCTCTTGTGATAGCAATTGCCTTAACAGCTTGATTGACTGCACCAGCGCCTACTGCCTGCAATTCAGCAGTTGATTTCTCCCTTAGGATTGCTGCCAGTGCGCCTGCAACAGATTTTGGCTGTGATTGAGCTGATACCCTTAGTATATCCATTATTCCCATAACCCCCCATTTGTTTGTTGAATAGTAAATATATTCTATATATTATGTCTAATTCCTTCAAATTTCCAAAATGTTGCGAAAATCTTTTATAGACATATTGCGCACTATTTCGCTATATTTCAGCACGATGCTTTGCATAGCAAGGTCTTTGCTCTGAATTACCGTCACTGTTTCTATTTTTTTATGAGTTTTTATGGCTTCTATATTATTTCTTTTTTGTCCTAAAAGGTCGGAAATATCTCGGGGGTTCACCAATATCTCCAATTGTTTTATCTCCTCTTCATCCTTTAACATGTACTCCAGCATATCTCTGTAAATGGAAGATACCACAAGCTGCCTCATGGATGAATGAAAAGGACCGGCCACCACTTCTTTTCCCTCCAGTATGTTTTCTGTCGGCTGTAAACCTATTCGAATGACCTCAATATGGTTTTTCTCAAACAAGATCAGAAGTTTTTTGCATATCTCAACGGCAGCGTCCAAGCTCATGGGCTTATATTCATCCCGGTAGTACAATTGCTCCATATAGGTATTTGTTATGACTAAAGCCGGATAAATACGAGCTATATCAGGCATTAGTTCAATTAAGCTTTTCACGGTAGCAATGCTTTTTTGTTCACTGTCCCCCGGCAATCCTACCATTACCTGTACACCCACTGTAAAGCCGTACTGCTTCAACAATGCCACGGAATTGCGTACATCCTGGTCACTATGTCCTCTGTTGCTGATTCTCAACACTTCTTCATCCATGGACTGCACACCCAGCTCAACAATTTGCACCTTATAGGCTTTCAGCAGCTCTATAACCTCTGTATCAATACAATCCGGTCTGGTAGATATCCTGATATGCTGGATGGCTCCCTGCGCAATATAGGGCTGCACCGCTTCTAAAAGCTCCTGCTGCTGATCCATAGGGATGGCAGTAAAGCTTCCTCCGTAAAAAGCCAGTTCAACAATAACGTTCTCTTTGGGAATTGTCTGCAGGTATTCCTCAATTTTGTTTTTTACATCTTCGCCCCTCACATCGCCACCCTGTCCGGTAATTTTCTTTTGATTGCAGAAAATGCAGTCGTGGGGACAGCCTCTGTGGGATACGAAGATGGGTATGATATAGTGTCTTTTATTCATATTCAATACCCAAATTATCTATGGCATTTTTAGCAGCTGCCTGCTGTGCTTCCTTCTTGCTGGCACCTTGTCCCTTGCCCAGTATCTTATCCTCCAGCATAATTGCCATTTCAAAGATTTTGTTGTGATCCGGGCCTTCCTCTGACAACAGCATATAGGTAATTTTACCTTGGCTTGATTTTTGAATATGCTCCTGTATAAAGGATTTAAAATCCGATATAATTTTATTCTGTATCGCTTGCTTGATAATATTGCTCAGCTTGTTGAGTACAAAAATCTTGGCTTTGCCAATTCCTCCATCCAAATAGATCGCTGCTATCAAGGCTTCAAAAGCATCTGCTAATATGGAAGGTCTCGTACGCCCGCCTGTGAGTTCTTCGCCCTTGCTCAACAGCAGATATCTTCCTAAATTAATTTTCCTTGCTGCAGCATATAAAGACTGTTCACATACGATATTTGCCCTAATTCTGGTCAACTGACCCTCTGCCATTTCATTGCAGCTTTTAAAGATGTATTGGCTGATAATCATGCTAAGCACTGAGTCTCCTAAAAACTCCAATCTTTCATTATGCTCCAAAACTTCATGCCGATTGGCTGTATAGGAGCTGTGTGTCAATGCGGTGTTTAACAATGATAAATCGCAGAATTCATACTGTATCAGCTGCTGTAAATCATCTAACTCTTTTTTTCTTTTGTTTTCTAAGGATGCCAAATTCATTCCTCCCTGATATACATGCATATATAAATACTGCGAACAATATGTATATATAGCTGTACAGTTTTATTATTTATATAATAGGTTTTATTAAAGCACCCGCTGTCATTGTTATGAAAGACAGGTACAATTTTTGTGTCATCCCGAGGAACCGAAGGATCTTAAGACTCTTCGCAAGCTCAGAGTGACAAGCTATGCTTTGGTTTTATCCTGGTGTGGGTAATACGTGTAAATTCTGACAGCATTAATACTATTAAGCTAACATTATTAATAATTGGCCATATAACAAGAGATTGGCAGACATTATTTACTAGTCTTACCAATCTCAAATAGATATATTGCGAAAAAAATTAACTATACAAAATCAGTAGAAGCATCTGCTTTTGTACAATCTAAAAGGTATTTTTCACAATATATAAATAAAGGAAAGTGTTTTGCACTTTCTAATTTTATGGTAAAGATTAGTGCAAAACACATTATATCATTTATTGATATTTTTTCAATATGATTGTTGCATTATGCCCGCCAAACCCTAAGGAGTTTGACATTGCATATTCAACGTCCTTGCTGATGGCCTTATTTGGTACATAGTACAAATCACAATTTTCATCTGGCGTTGTATAATTGATTGTTGGCGGTATGATGCTTTCGTTAATCGCCATCAAACAAGCCATAGCCTCAATGGCACCTGCTGCACCCAATAAATGTCCTGTCATGGACTTCGTGGAGCTGACAGCAACATCCTTTGCTGCATCTCCCATCAATTTTTTAATAGCCATGGTTTCAAACTTATCGTTCATTTCAGTAGAAGTTCCGTGAGCGTTGATATAGTCAATTTCCTCAGGCTTTATTCCGGCATCGTTGACTGCCATCTGCATGGATCTGTATGCGCCGGCTCCATCTGGTGCAGGAGCTGTGATGTGATGTGCATCTCCTGTAGCGCCGTAGCCTGCTACCTCGCCATATATTGCTGCGCCTCTCTTAAGTGCATGCTCAAGCTCTTCAAGTATCAGTATACCTGCTCCCTCTCCCATTACAAAACCGTCTCTATCCTTGTCAAAAGGTCTGCTGGCTGCCTTTGGGTCATCATTTCGAGTTGACATAGCCTTCATGGCACAGAAGCCTGCAAAAGCCAATGGTGTTATTGAAGCTTCAGAGCCGCCTGATACCATAATATCGGCATCTCCTCTTTGAATCATTTTAAAGGCTTCTCCAATTGCATTGGTAGCAGATGCACAAGCAGTTACTACTGTGATGTTCGGACCTTGCGCATTAAAAGCAATGGAGATATTTCCTGCTGCGATATTTGATATCATCATTGGTACAAAGAAAGGGCTTACTCTGCCCGGACCCTTTTCCTTAAGAATTGAATGCTGATTCTCTAGGGTTTCCATACCGCCTATGCCTGAACCTATGCAAACTCCAAAACGACTATTGTCGATGCTCTCCACATCCAATTTTGACGCATCAATTGCCATCTTTGTTGCTGCTACAGCAAATTGTGCGTATCTGTCCATTCTTTTGGCCTCTTTTCTGTCTATATAGGCTACTGGGTCAAAATCCTTTACCTCTGCAGCTATTTTTGTATCATAGCCTTCTGTATCAAATCTTGTTACCATATCGATACCGCATTTTCCTTCTTTTAATGAAGTATAAAACTGTTCTACTCCGGTACCTATAGGAGAAATAATTCCCATGCCAGTGATTACAACTCTCTTCTTATCCAAATGATCCCTCTCCTTAATAAAAAATAATATTTATAATAAAAGCTTGCTGCGACGCAGCATCGTCTATTTTTCGTATGGTAAAGGCAGCTGTGGGCAGCTGCCCTTACACTTATAATCCATGATTGAGTACATAAAATCCAAAAAAAAGAGTCCCGAATGAACGGGACAATTTTTATTGATTGTTTTTTATGTACTCAACTACATCTCCAACAGATGAAAGCTTTTCTGCTTCCTCATCTGGGATTTCAATATCGAATTCTTCTTCCAGTGCCATTAAAAGCTCAACAATGTCAAGTGAATCAGCACCTAGATCATCTATGAAGGAAGACTCCATTGCCACTTCTTCAGCGTCTATACCAAGCTGCTCAGCAACCTTTTCTACTACCTTTTCGAATATCAACCTGTTCACCTCCCTTCAGGATTTATATTTAGATAATATTACATTACCATTCCACCGTCAATATTTATTACTTGACCTGTTACATAGTCAGAATATTTCGACGATAGGAACAGTACCACATTTGCTACATCTTGGGGTACTCCACCCCTTGCCATAGGTATATTTATCATAAATTCTTCTCTTACCTTTTCAGGCAGAGAGGCAGTCATATCTGTTTCGATGTATCCCGGAGCTACTGCATTTACATTTATGTTTCGTTTTGCAAGCTCCTTGGCTATGGACTTCGTAAAACCTATCAAACCAGCTTTTGAAGCAGCATAATTGGATTGTCCCGCGTTACCCATTACACCAACAACAGAGGCTATATTGATTATTTTACCCGTTCTTTGCTTCATCATAACCTTAGATACGTGTTTTGTGCAAATAAATGCACCTTTAAGATTGATATCAATTACAGCTTGAAAATCTTCCTCAGACATTCTAATCAGTAGATTGTCACGGGTTATCCCCGCATTATTTACTAATATATCTATGCTGCCGAATTGATTTAAGACTTCTTTTACTAAATTTTCTATTTCGTCGTTTTTAGATACATCAGCCTTTACTGCCAAAGCTGAAACACCTAATTTTTTTGCTTCTTCCACGACTTCTTCAGCTGCTTTGCTGCTGCTGGTATAGTTAATTACTATATTTGCGCCAGCTGCAGCCAGTGTCATGGCTATAGATTTTCCAATACCTCTTGCGCCACCGGTTACTATAGCTGTTTTTCCTGTTAATTGCATTCCAACCTCTCCTTTATGTTTGTGATTGTATTCTCAAGAGATTGCATATCTTCAACATTGAATACAGCCACATTTTTATCAATTTTCTTCACAAAGGCAGATAAAGACTTCCCTGGTCCAACCTCTATGAAAGTATCCACTCCCATATCGATCATGTGTCTAATACTGTCTTCCCATAATACAGAAGAGCTTACTTGCTCAATAAGACACTGCTTAACCTGATATTTGTTCTTAATTACTTGAGCATTCACATTGGAAACTACAGGTATCTGTAATTCCTTTACTTCAATATTTTCCAATTCATCTGCCAGCTTCTCGCCTGCAGGCTTCAGCAGACTTGAGTGGAAAGGTGCGCTTACAGGAAGCAGCATTGCTCTCCTGGCTCCCTTTTCTTTTAATATGCCGCAAGCATGCTCTACGGCTTTCGTGTGACCCGCTATAACGATCTGTCCCGGACAGTTATAGTTTGCCGCTTCTACAACACCATAGCCGCTTGCCATCTTAAGACACTCAATTACGTCTCCCTTTTCCATTCCCAAAACCGCCGCCATGGTGCCTTCGCCCATCGGAACAGCTTCTTGCATATATTTGCCTCTTTTCTTTACAACTGCAACTGCATCTGCAAAGCTAATGGCATTGGATGCCACCAAGGCTGAATACTCACCCAGGCTTAGACCTGCTGTAACATCAGGTGTAATACCGTTTAGCTTAAGCACTTCCAATATCGCTATACTGGTAGTAAGTATGGAGGGCTGTGTATTTTCTGTTTTCTTTAATTCTTCTTCGCTTCCCTCAAAGCAAAGCTTCTTCATATCAATGCCTAGTCTTTCACTGGCAATATCAAAGATATCCATTGCCTGTTTGTAGTTTTCAGCGATTTCTTTTCCCATACCGCTATATTGTGCCCCTTGTCCGGGAAAAATACATGCTATTTTTGACAAGACAATACCTCCTTAAATGCTTTTCAATGAATCAATTGTAGTTGCTGCTCCGTTTATTATATCTTCAATAATTGCTTTTGCAGGTCGTATTTCTTTTATCATTCCACTGATCTGTCCTGCCATGATAGAACCATAGTCAGCATCGCCGCCTACAACGGCATCTTTTAGTTTGCCAGCTCCAAGCTTTTCAAACTCCTCTACTGTTGAGTGACTTGATTCCAGCTTGTCAAATTCTCTAGCTAATTTATTCTTTATGATTCTTACAGGATGTCCTGTAATTCTTCCGGTTACTACAGTTCCTCTGTCTCCGGCTTTAATAATAGCGTTTTTGTAATTTACATGGGCTGTACACTCTTCCGCACAAACAAACACGGTACCCAGCTGAACACCCTTAGCACCTAAAGCCATTGCAGAGACAAAGCCTCTGCCGTCTGCTATTCCTCCTGCTGCTATAACAGGAATATTTACTGCATCTACTACCTGAGGAACCAATGCCATGGTGGTTAATTCACCCACATGTCCCCCTGACTCAGTGCCTTCTGCTATTACTGCATCGACACCGTCCTTTTCCATCTTCTTCGCCAAAGCAACGGATGGTACTACCGGAATGACCTTTGTTCCTATTTCTTTAAACATGGGTATATACTTAGCAGGATTTCCTGCACCAGTCGTTATTACCGGTACTCTTTCCTCATATACTGCTTGAATGACCTCCTCCACGAAAGGAGAAAGCAGCATTATATTTACACCAAATGGCTTATTTGTTAGCTTCTTAACTTTTTGTATTTCATTTCTCACAAAGTCTGCTGGAGCATTACCTGCACCAATGATACCCAAACCTCCTGCATTTGACACTGCAGCAGCCAGTTCAGCAGTAGCTACCCAAGCCATGCCCCCCTGTATAATTGGATATTGAATGTTTAGCAGTTCACATATTTCAGTTTTAAACATTGCTACCCCTCGCCTTCCATCTCATAACACTGGCACCCCAAGTCAAACCACCACCAAAGCCTTGCTGCTCATTTGCTTCATCTAAGGCAACGGCAATGGATGCCGCTGACATATTGCCATATTTATTTACATTTACAAAAACCTTTTCAGGTGATATTTTCAATCTCTTTACTGCAGATTCAATAATTCTTGTATTGGCTTGATGGGGAATCAGATAATCTATATCTTCCTTCGTTAAGCCGCAGCTTTCCAAAGCTTTTTCCGCTGCTTCTCCCATAATTTTTATAGCAAACTTAAATACCTCACTGCCATCCATTTGTACATAATGCAATCTATCCCTTAAGGTTTGCTCTGTAGCAGGCATTCTAGAACCTCCTGCCGGCAAAGTCAACAGATGACCTGCACTACCATTGGCTCCCAAATGAGAAGCCAGAATT
>JAQSYD010000062.1 GCA_029256325.1 Clostridia bacterium | reverse complement strand
TAACCAACCAGAGGGAGAACCAATAAACAGCAATCCAATCAAAATTAAAGCAGTAGATGATGGAGAGGTTATAATAGGCAATCTGTCATATGGAACTTATTATGTTGTAGAGGTAGCTCCAACGACTGGATATACGATTTATGATGGCGATGATGATGAGTATTATGACACCGTGACATTGAGTTCGGAAAATCCAAGTGCTACAGCAACAATAGTAAACCGCATTTCTTCAGTTCCTGAAGAAAAAGGCAATGTAACGATAATTAAGGAATTAGAGGATGAAAACGGAGAACTTATTACTTCAAGTGAACTATCATTCAAAATAAAGCTAACAGATTTTAACGGCAGAGAGCTAGTATATGATGTTCCTGTAGGAGTACAATATCAAACATCGTTGTTATCACTGGGTGCTTATACAGTAGAAGAGGTTGATATCCCTGAAGGATATGAGCTCGTCAGCATCTCAGATGAGTCCTTTAATCTGACAAGGGAAGGGTTTACAGTAACAGTTAGAAACAAAAAGTTGAAGGAGGATCCTCCACCGACAGATGCAAAGGGAACCATCATTGTAAAGAAGGTTATCCTAAACAGCGATGAAAGTACAAATACCGAAGAAACCCGCGAATTTATAGTCAGAGTGAAGAATACAAAGACAAATAGTTATGAAGACTTCACTTTGAAGAAGGGCGCATTGGAGAAGAGCGGACAATTTAATCTAGGTGAATACGAGATCAGTGAAATTGATGTGCCGTCAGACTATGATGTTTATATCTCAGATGAAGATAGAATAGTAGACCTGGAGGAAGATGGCGACATAGTGACTGTAACAGTTACTAACATCAAGAATGATACGCCGGCTAAACCCACTATTTCCAAGGATGATGGCGGTGTTCGGGTATATCCTGGGGACACCATTACCTATGATATTTCAGTGGATATTAAAGATAACGATTTTAATGGTGCATACCTAATAGAGTCACCGGATCCGAATACGGAATATATACCTGGTGAGGGTGATGAATGGGAGTACATGGGAATCGTAGCTGGCAGAAAGACATACAAGTATGATATATACCAATATGTTCCAATGTTTGCAAGAAGTGAGTTTTCAGCTATTCCAGAAATTCCGGAATTCAAGGTTAGCGTGAAGAATACTGCTGAAGACAGCGTTATCAACTATGTCACACTCTATTATGAATACGAGAGTGAGGAGCATGTAACCGCACAGGAAGACACACCTATTCTTGAACGAGATGACGACGATAAGGATGATGACGATAAAGACGACGACAAGAAGGATGACCCGCCAAAGGTCGGAAAACCGGACTTGGTTGTTGACAAGACTGATAATGACGCAATGGTAAGTCCTGGCGCCTTGGTAGAATATGTTATGCCGCAAGTAATACAGGATGGGTGCTGGAAGAAGGTAGATATGTCTATGACCTTGGTCTGATGAATGTTGGAGATAAGAAGGAAGTCAAGTTTGTCCTAAAGGTCAATGATCCGTTCCCAACAAATTTAGACAAGATATTAAATGAAGTTGAGGTAAAGGATAATGGAACTGAGACAGCGACAAATGATAATAAGGCTTCTGATGATACACCGGTACTGATTGCGAATATACTCATAGAAGAACCACCGGTTATTGTGCCTTCAACTCCACCGGTTATACCGGAACAGGATACTCTTATTGTTGAACCGGCGCCACAAGCTGTTCCGGATCTCCCATTTACAGGAGGCGTGGCAGCATTAGAATTATTAGCAATGAGCTTAGGTATTTCAATGGCTGCAGCGGGAATTATATTAAAACGTAAATAGAAGCTGCGCATAAAACTGGTGAGTATGCCATAAACTGAAAGTAAATAACCAAGCAGGAGTGTTAGGATGAATAGGCAGGTTTTAGGTAGTGTACTCTTGATAACAGGAATTCTAATTCTGGTAGTGGCTGTTTTTCAGTATCGGGATATCAGAAACGCGCAAAGTGAAATGTTGGCAGCTCATGAGCAATCAACTAAAGAAGCGGAGAATCCTGTTATATTGCAAGAGGACAATGTCCAAAGCGAATTGGCAGCGGTGCCTACACAAACGGTATTGGAAAATAAAGCGGTTTCAAAGAGAGAGGACTACCAAAACGGCCAAATGACTATTGGTATACCAAAGCTGGAAGTAAATGCAGCAGTGGTAAGCGGAACTGCGATTGAGTTGTTAAAAAAAGGACCGGGACTGTATGAAAGCAGTCCTATGCCTGACCTGGATGGCGGCAATGTCTGCATTGCAGGTCATAGAACAACCTATGGTGCATGGTTCAGGCATGTTGACAAGCTGGAAGAAGGCGACGAGATTACGCTAGACTATGATGATATCAAATATATTTACCAAGTAGAAAAGGTATTTATAGTGGACAAAAAGGATTGGTCCATTACCGAGCCGGTAGGATATTCATCCCTCACCTTGACCTCTTGTCATCCATTAAGGTCTTCGAAACAGCGGATTGTTGTCAGAGGGAAGCTTATTGGCACAAGCAACCTTTAGTACCATTTTATTACAGCTGCCTTAAAATTAAATGGTGCTTATGTCAAAAAATGTAGTATAATAGAATTGAAAAATAATGCACAAATTGGATAATTCATGATTAAATATCCTTATTTGACAAAGAATAAGAATAGGGTTGGATCCATTGGCGAGGAGGGGTATGTTTGGCTAAAACAAAAACGAAGTTTGTATGCAGTGAATGCGGCAGTGAATCGCCTAAATGGCTGGGAAAATGTCCTGAATGCAGTCAATGGAACACTTTTATAGAAGAACTTGAGCAAAAGACAACCGGCGTGAGACTAGCTGAACAAGGTGTTATGCAGAAGCCCTTAGCTTTAAAGGATATAGAGATAACAAATGAGAATCGTTTAAGTACTGGCATGGATGAGCTCAATATTGTTTTAGGCGGCGGACTAGTCAGCGGCTCTTTGGTACTTGTAGGAGGAGATCCTGGAATCGGCAAATCCACCTTGCTGCTGCAAATGGCGCAGAGCTTAGGCGACGTTGGAATGAAGATATTATATGTTTCAGGAGAAGAGTCTGCATCGCAGATTAAGATTAGAGCTGAAAGAATGGGCGTCAATACTCCTAACATCTATCTTTTGTCAGAAAACAACATGGAAAATATCGGCTTCATTCTAGAGGAGACAAAACCTAATATACTGGTGATTGATTCTATTCAAACGATGTATAACCCAGCGTTGACTTCGGCTCCCGGCAGTGTAAGTCAAGTCAGAGAGGCAACTCATACACTGATGAGGATGGCTAAAACTACAAATACGACAGTATTTATTGTAGGACATGTTACCAAGGAAGGCTCTATTGCGGGACCTAGAGTATTGGAGCATATGGTAGATACCGTACTGTATTTTGAAGGGGACAGCCATTTGTCATACAGGATACTTAGGGGAGTTAAGAACAGATTTGGCTCCACCAATGAAATAGGTATTTTTGAGATGTCAGATATAGGCTTAAAGGAAATTGAAAACCCTTCACAAATGCTGTTGTCCGGCAGGATGAAGGGGGTACCGGGAAGCTGTGTTACAGCAGCCATAGAAGGTACCAGAGCGATGCTGGTAGAGGTGCAGGCCCTTACTAGCTACACGAATTTCGGGATGCCTAGAAGAAACTCAGCAGGAGTAGATTATAATAGAGCAATCCTTTTAATAGCAGTTTTGGAAAAGAGAGTCGGAATGCAATTAGGCAATTCTGATGCATATATAAATGTAGTTGGCGGCATAAGGCTTACAGAGCCCGCAGCAGACTTGGGTATATTGGCTGCAATAGCTTCCAGCTTCCGTAACAAGGAAATTGAAGACGGTACCATTATTATTGGTGAAGTAGGCTTGGCAGGCGAGGTTAGAGCTGTTAATTTCATGGAGAAAAGAATAAATGAAGCCATGAAGCTGGGCTTCAAAACCTGCATCATACCGCAGAACAACGTTGCTGGTTTAAAGGACCGGTTTAATATGAAAATCTACGGAGTTCAGAATGTAAATGAAATGCTAGATATAGCTTTGGGAGGTAAATAAATGAGAGGCGACGGATCAAAAGAAGATATACTTATAAACTCGTTAAAAATGCTTGCTCCCGGAACGTCGCTGCGTGAGGGCTTAGAAAATGTATTAAAAGCAAAAACCGGCGGATTAATCATCATTGGAGACAGCGAGGAGGTCATGTCCATTGTCGATGGAGGCTTTAACATAAATTGCGATTTTTCTACTGCGCATCTTTATGAGCTTGCAAAAATGGACGGAGCTATTATTCTAAGCAGGGACTGCAAAAAGATATTATTAGCCAATACTCAGCTAATCCCTGACGCATCTATACCTTCTTCTGAGACAGGAATAAGGCATAGAACAGCAGAAAGAGTTGCAAGACAAACAGGAGAGCTGGTTGTATCCATTTCTCAAAGAAGAAATATAATAACCATGTACAAAGGCTATATGAAATATATTTTAAAGGATACCAGCATTATACTTTCAAAGGCCAATCAAGCTTTACAAACGCTTACGAAATATAAATCTGTCCTGGATAAGGCATTTACAAACCTTGGTGCAGTTGAGTTTGAAGATATGGCTACAGTTCATGATGTAGCAATGGCTGCACAGAAATGTGAGTTTGTAATCAGGATTGCAAATGAAGTGGATAGATATATATTTGAATTAGGCGATGAGGGCAGATTGGTCAGCATGCAGCTGGAAGAGCTGATTGCCGGTGTAAAGGACGAGGAATTATTATTAATTAGAGATTATATGCCTCAGGAAGAAGGAAAAACCTGCAAGGATGTTATAAAGCTTTTGCGCAACCTTTCTTCAGATGAACTGTTAGAGCTGCCTTCTATTGTGAAGATAATTGGTTTGGGAAACAGTGTTGGCACCTTAGATGTTCCGCTTTTTCCAAAAGGCTATAGAATGCTTAGCAAGGTGCCTAGACTCCCTTTGAGTATTATAGAAAATTTGGTTATTCATTTTGAAAAATTCCAGAACATTATTGATGCAACAATTGAGCAGTTAGATGATGTTGAAGGAATAGGAGAAGTGAGAGCTAAAAATATCAAGGACAGCTTAAAGAAAATATATGAACAAATTCATACTGAGCGTCATTTATAGCAAAACTTTAAAAATGTATGAGGTAGCTTTACTGCTCCATACTATTTCCTATAAAATAATATGAAAGCCTTATCACAGGTTATGTGATAAGGCTTTTATTATGTCATATTGAAGACACCGAGGGTTTTAATTTTTTCATATTCCTTAAGCAAAACATCGTACATGCTGACATCAACTAGATTGCACAATGCCGCCATATAGAACAAATTATTGCCCAATTCCTTTTCGATTACGTCTCTACAATTACTGCAAATATTCCCTTTTAGATGCGTATCCATGAAATCCTTGAGTTCCTGCAAAGAAACCTCGTTTGAGTAGTTCTGCTTTTTTGAATTAATTTCAATGCAACCACAGGCAGTAACTGCTTTTACAACCGCCCTGTTTACACGTGTTTGAGATTCCTGGAATTTTGTTAGCACATCAAGGATGCTTCTATGACGCATTAAAAGCTCATCTACACTATCCTGAAAGTCATTATACAGTAAATCTTTCATCAACTATCACTCCTATATATATGTAAACATAAAATGTACTATAGAGAAATATGTACTGCAACAGATATATTCTGCCCTTAAACTATACTAAAATGCCTGTAATATTTTGTGAAAAAATATAGGCATTTGTTGTTTATAAATTAATTATAAGATTACATATATGCTATGTCAATTTATTATTGAGATGTTACATAAATAAATATGAGGTTTATCGCCATATTTGGGCAATTTTATATATTTTATTATTGTGATTGTAAATTTTTGACTGGGAGGGTATTTGATGTTCAATATAGGAGATAAAATTGTTTATCCAATCCATGGAGCGGGTGTAATAGAGTCTATTGAGGAAAAAGAAATATTAGGCAGTAAAAATAAATATTATATAATGAAAATGCCTATAGGAGATATGAGTGTTATGATTCCTTTGGATAATATAGAAGCATTGGGAATTAGAACTGTTATTGACAGAGCGTCAACGGACACTGTTCTTGAAATACTTGCTCAGAGTCCCACCGAAATGAATAAGGTTTGGACAAAGAGGTATAGGGAGAATGGGAAAAAAATTAAAGAAGGTAATATTTTTGATATAGCAGAAATCGTAAGAAATCTTATTATTTTAGATCGAGCCAAAAAACTCTCTGCAGGGGAAAAAAAAATATTGGCAAATGCCAAGAATATTATTCTGAGCGAGTTAATGCTTGTATTAGAGCTTGAAAATCAAGAAGTAGAGAGCTTATTGGAAACCACTGTAAAATAAATCAAAAACAGGTCTATTTTCTTATTTGTTTAAATACTTAAATTTGTTATAATATATATACTATCTTGCTTAAGACATGGCTTAAATGGATATACTTTATAAAGGAGGTGAACATTGTGATAAAAAAAATATTCAGATGGATTTTAACGGTAATAGGAATAGCTGCAGGTAGTGGATTGGCAAATCTTTTAATCAAGTATTTTGAAATTAGCAATTTGTTTGGTTATGAATTGACTGGATTTAACTATATTGCTTCCATCGTTTTGGGAGGCTTAATTACCGGAATTATTATATTTTTAGTATCACCTTGGATAATTAATTTAACAGTCACAACAACTAAAACATTGGAAAAGCTGCTTCAAGGCACACCTACCAGCGAAATTGCAGTAGGTATATTAGGACTTTTGGTAGGCCTTGTAATTGCATATTTGATAAGCAGTGGACCCATAACCCTAATACCTTTTTCCTGGTTAGCAATTGCTTTATCCATTATGCTCTATGGAGTAATGGGTTACTTGGGAATAAGTATTGCAACAAAGAAAAGAGAAGATTTATTTAATTTTGCTACTCAAATTAGAAGATCCTCACAAAAAGAAAAAGACAAAACAGTAAAACCGGAAAGCAGAGTGATGCCTAAGATATTGGACACTAGCGTAATCATTGATGGAAGAATAGCGGATATATGCAAGACTGGCTTTGTGGAAGGCCCATTAGTAATACCGTCCTTTGTTTTAGAAGAGTTGAGACACATCGCCGATTCCTCAGATTCTCTTAAGAGAAACAGAGGAAGAAGAGGCTTGGATATATTAAATAAAATTCAAAACGAGCTTGACATATCAGTGGAAATAATGGAGAAAGATTTCGAAGAGCTTTCAGAGGTTGACACAAAACTGCTTAAGCTGGCACAAGTAATGGCGGGTAGTGTAATAACGAATGATTACAACCTTAATAAGGTTGCAGAGTTCCAAAGGGTGCCGGTGCTAAATATCAATGAGCTGGCCAATGCAGTTAAACCTGTTGTATTACCCGGCGAGGAAATGGTTGTTCAGGTAATAAAGGATGGCAAGGAATCAGGGCAAGGATTAGCTTATCTGGATGATGGCACTATGATTGTAGTAGACGGCGGAAGGAAGTTCATTGGAGAAACCATTGGTGTTGTAGTTACCAGCGTGCTGCAAACTGCAGCAGGCAGAATGATATTCGTTAAACCTAAGTCTGCGGTCGATAAGGTATCATAATTTAATTAATAAATAAAAAGCCAATTCGCTGTAAGGCAATTGGCTTTTTATTTAGATGAGGTGATTAATATCAATACAGCAGTAATATTGGCTGCCGGAAAAGGCAGTAGAATGAAGGCGGGAATGAACAAGCAGTTCTTAATGCTGCAAGAAAGACCGGTTATTGCATATACACTTGCTGCCTTCGACCAGTGCAGTGAAATAGATGAAATTATAGTGGTAACAGCACCGGATGAAGTGGAGTATTTTCAAAATAATATTTTAGATAAATTTAAATTTAATAAGGTAAAGAAGCTGATTGCAGGTGGTTTGGAAAGACAGCAATCTGCCTATAACGGCATAAAGTCAATTTCGAGGGATTGTGAAATTATACTGATACATGACGGTGCTCGACCTTTTGTAAGCCAACAAGCTATTATTGACTGTATCAATAATGCGAAAATATACGGGGCAGCATCTGCCGGAATGCCAAGCAAGGATACCGTTAAGCTGGTAGATGAAGACGGTATAGTAACTTCGACACCTCTGAGAGATAGGGTTTGGCAGACTCAAACACCTCAGGCATTTAAACGCTCTTTGATTATAGATGCACATGAAAAAGCGCAGGACAAAGGCATAACTGCTACAGACGACGCCATGTTGGTTGAAATCTTGGGACACCAAGTGAAAATGACGGAAGCTTCCTATGAAAATATCAAAATAACTACACCGGAAGATTTATCTGTAGCGGAACAACTAATAAAAATTATTAACAAATAATTATTAACACAAATGACAAAATCTGCTATAATAGGATTAACTTACTTTACAAAGGAGTGAAATTATTATGGCAATAGAATGGAAATCCGATTTGGCAGTTGGTATAAAAGAGATTGATGATCAGCATAAAGAGCTTTTTGAAAAGGTTGCGGCATTATTTGATGCATGTAACGCTGGTAAAGGTAAAGAGCAGATTGATAACACAATCAAATACTTGCAAGAGTATGTGGTATTGCATTTTAATTCAGAGGAAAAGCTTCAAAAGCAATTTAGCTATCCTGAGTACATAAACCATAAAGCGCAGCATGATCAGTTTATAAAGGATTTTCTCGAACTCAAAGCATCCATTGAGAAAGACGGCATTTCAGGTTTGTTAATCATAAAGCTAAATAAGACTTTGGTAGATTGGCTCATAAATCACATTAGAAAAACAGATAAGGCTTTTGGCGTATTTTTAAAGGAAAAGGGCATAAAATAGCGAAATGAAGGTTGATGGCGTGCATGGGAAACTATACATGCCATTAGCCTTTAAGTGAGATAAAAGTCGAAGAAGATATTTCCTGGGGAATATGTGTAGAACCTTGAGAAATTTTATAATAACAAATGAATTAAGGAGTTAATCATGTTTAAAATAGGAAACGGATATGATGTTCATCGTTTAATTGAAGAAAGAAGCTTGATCATAGGGGGCGTATGTATTCCTTATGAAAAAGGTCTGTTGGGACATTCTGATGCGGATGTATTGGTGCATGCCATTATGGATGCACTTTTGGGTGCTTGTGGAGAGCGAGATATTGGCAAGCATTTTCCTGATACGGATCAATCCTTCAAAGGGATTTCCAGCTTGAAGCTGCTGAACAAGGTGGGAGAAATCATAGCAAGCAAAGGCTATAGAATTGGAAATATAGATAGCATTATTGTGGCACAAGCACCTAAAATGGCTCCGCACATCGACAAAATGAAGCAAAATATTTCTGAAACATTAAGTATGGCAATTGATGATATTAATATTAAAGCGACCACTACCGAAGGACTGGGATTTACAGGGGAAGGCGAAGGTATAGCTTCTTATGCCGTCGCATGTCTTTATAAAGCATAAACGTAGGGGTGAGAAGTATGCGATATAGCAAAATATATATCCCAACAGTGAAAGATGGGTTGTCTGGAAATGAAGCCTTGAATTACAGACTGCTGTATAAAGCGGGCTACATTCGTAAAAGCGCTGCAGGTTACTATACATTTTTACCACTTGGAAGCATGCTGCTGAATAGACTGAAATGCATATTTGAAAATAAGCTGTCGGACTTAGGCTGTTTTGAGGTGCAGCTGCCGGCATTGCTGTCTATAGAGGATTTTTATCAGCAAATAGCAGTGGGAAGACTTACATATAAGGAATTTCCCATTGGAGGCTGGCGAGTAAAAACATGTATAGCTGAAAGAATAAGACCGAGGTTGGGGTTGATGCAGTCCAAGTCTTGGATTGCGATAGAGGGCTTTAAGTTAATTGAAGATGCAGAGACTTTAAAGCTTGAGCATCAAAATGCAGTTGAAATTTTTAAGGCTATATTAAATAGCTTGAAGTTGGATTTTATAGAAGCTGACCAGATTTCTTGGGCATGCCGGGGCGGATTTGACAAGGTGTTTATGCTGCCTTATGCCAATGGGGAGGATCACGTAGCAAGCTGCAAAAGCTGTAATAGATTAATTGCGATTGATTCTATGGAATGTATGCCTGTTGAGAGTCATCATGAAATTATAAAAGAATGCAGAATAAAACATACACCTCAGGTTAAAACGATTACTGAAGTTGCTGAATACTTAAAAACAGAGGAAAGAAATATTGTAAAAACCTTAATATACAAAGCAGATAAAAAGCTGTATGGTATATTAATCAGAGGTGATCGAGGCTTAAGCGAAGTCAAGCTAAAAAAAGCTTTAAACTGTCACAGTCTGAGGCCTGCAGATGAAAAAGAAGTTTTTGAGGCTACTGGTGCTGAGGTGGGCTTTGCCGGACCAATAGATCTAAAGGCAGAAATAGTTTGCGATTATGAAGTCGCAGCTATGAAAAGTATTATCATTGGTGCCAATCAAACGGATTATCATTATCTGGATGCTGTCATTGGAAGAGACTTTAAGGTAGATATTATAACGGATATAAGAAACTGCACTGTGGAGGATAAGTGTCCTGAATGCGGGGGAGATATTGATTTCATAAAGGGCTTTGTGCTTGGAAAGGTAAGAAAGCTTGATTCTTTATATACAGATATACAGGAGCTGAAATTTATTAATAAGCAAGGTGGTTTTAGCAACATTTATACCGTAGATTTTGAATTTAATCTCAATCGGATTTTGGCAGCAGTGGCAGAAAAGAATCATGATGCGGCGGGCTTAATAATGCCAAAGGTATTGGCGCCCTTCGATATTGTAGTAATGGCCGTTCATTCAGATAATGAAGCTCAGACTGGTGCAGCCATTCAAATATATGATGCCCTAAAGGCGTTAAACTACAATGTATTGCTGGATGATAGAGCAGACAGATTCGCTGCAAAGCTTATCGACGCTGAACTCATGGGTATACCCTTGAGAATTACTGTAGGAAGAAAAATCAGTGAAGAGATCGTAGAGTTAAAATATAGAAAGCGGGACATGCAGGAAGCTCGAATAAATGATATACTAGAAATATTAGTAGATTATGAGGTGGAGCATGCTGAAGAAATTTCATAAAACAAGCGGAAATAAATATACATTGATATCCATTATAATGATTATACTGATGATTTACTTTTTTAAAATTGCACTTGGCGGTGGCCAAGAAGGTAATTATCCTCAAAATGTGTATCATGGGGATAACAAATTTCAATATAGCCAGACCATCAGTGAATCCTCCTTAAAATTTATACGTAAATATGGTGTAAGCTATGAAGGACATAATCTTTTAATAAAGCGTGGAGAAAGCTGGGATACAGTGCCAAGCAGGGTATATATTTTCACCGGTTGGAAAAAATACAGAGAATATGAGTTAATCCGATAACAAAATGATCATAGGAAAAAACTATTGACATTTTTAGTTGTATAGTAATAATATAATGTATAATACCAGATTAAGATAATAGATGCAGTGACCGGGAAGAGTAGCATGAACAGGCTCACAGAGATAAGTCCTCACCGGCTGAAAGGGACTTTGGGAATATGTTTAAGTGAAGTGCACCCGTAAGCACCGATGATGAAGTAAGTATTCGTCGGCGGTAGTTTATACCGTTATCAAATTAAGAACCAACAAGAGTGGAATCGTGGTCATAAGCCGCCTCTTTATATAGAGGCGGCTTTAATTATTTTATTTAGGAGAGTGATTTTATGAAGCTGTATAACACAATGACTAGAAAAAAAGAAGATTTTAAGCCGTTGTCACCTGGAGAGGTTAAAATGTACTCTTGCGGACCTACAGTGTACAACTATTTTCACATTGGTAACGCAAGACCCTTTATAATATTTGATATCTTAAGAAGATATTTTGAGTACAGAGGCAACAAGGTTACCTTTGTTCAGAACTTCACAGATGTAGATGACAAAATAATCAAAAGGGCTAAGGCGGAGAATATTTCTGAAAAGGAAGTAGCTGAAAGATTCATCAATGAGTATTTTAAGGATGCAGAGGCACTAAACATACGAAAAGCTACTTATCACCCCAGAGTAACAGAGCATATACCGGAGATCATTGATATCATCAAGAGATTGGAAGCAAACGGCTTGATTTATATGCTGGATGGTGATGTATACTATGATACTGCCAAATTCGAGCAATACGGCAGATTAGGAAAGCAGAATCTGGAGGAACTGGAAGCTGGTGCAAGAGTTGAATTGGCAGAAGGCAAAAGAAGCGTAAACGACTTCGTATTATGGAAAAAACAAAAACCGGGAGAGCCTGCGTGGGAAAGTCCATGGGGTATGGGCAGACCGGGCTGGCATATTGAATGCTCGGCGATGTCCATGAAATATTTGGGAGAGACCATTGATATTCACTCCGGCGGTTTAGATCTTATTTTCCCTCACCATGAAAATGAAATAGCTCAAAGTGAAGGAGCAACAGGCAAGGAGTTTGCAAGATATTGGCTGCACAACGGATTTTTGAATGTGAACAACGAGAAAATGTCAAAGTCACTGAATAATTTCTTTACAGTGCGCGATATTGCACAGCACTTTGACTTGGAAGTTTTGAGAATGTTTATGCTGTCAGCCCATTATAGAAGCCCTATTAACTTTAGTGACGATTTGCTGGAGCAAACAAAAAATGGCTTGGAAAGATTATATAATGCAAAGAATAACATGCTTTATCTTTTGGAAAGTGCAGTGGAAAAAGAAGTATCTCCAGAAGAGCAAGAACTGATAAAAAGACTGGGTGAACATAAGAATAAGTTTATTGAAGCAATGGATGATGATTTAAATACTGCAGATGCTTTAGCAGCAATATATGATCTTGTAAGGGATGTAAACGGTAGTCTGAAGCCTGAAGTCTCAAAGGCAACAGTGCAGGCATCCTTGGATATGCTGATGGAGCTTTCTGGCGTATTAGGACTGCTAAGCAAGAAGGAAGAGTCGCTAGATACTGAAATAGAAGCCCTTATTGAGGAAAGACAAAAGGCAAGAAAAGAAAAGAACTGGGCACTGTCTGACAAAATAAGAGACGATCTTAAAGCACAAGGCATTGTGTTGGAAGATACTCCATCCGGAGTGAAGTGGAAAAGAGTATAGAGAATTTATGTGTTTGTGGGGGCAGACCAAGGCATCATCTTGCTGCTGTAAAGATGATGCTAGTGTCTGCCCTTTATTTATATTTGTACTCTACAGTGTTATAATATTCTTCCTCATCTGCATTCTCCCTGCGCAATGAAGTTTAAATTCTTGTCCAAACATATGTTTCGTATGGTATAATAAACTAAATATATTTTAGCAAAGGATGGCAAATCCATGAGTGACGTTTTTATTATAATAATTGGAATAATGTCTATAATAAATTTTATACTACTTGTAATTTTGTTAACAGGAGGCTCCTCCAGCAAGCTGATCAAGCTGGAGAGCAAGCTGGAATCCATTGATAAGGGACAGGAGAAGATTGAACGTTCCCTACTGTCTCAACTGATCGAAATATCCAATCTCCAGCAAAACCAGTTAGATAATTATGCAAAGCAAATTATGCTGTTGTCACAATCCAACGAAAATAGACTGGAAAAGATGCGTGAAACCGTTGAAATAAGTATTTCAAGACTGCAGGAGGACAATAGCAAGAAGCTGGATCAAATGCGTGCTACTGTAGATGAAAAGCTGCATGCAACCCTTGAGCAAAGGCTGGGAGAAAGCTTTAAGCTTGTCAGTGATAGGTTGGAAATGGTGCATAAGGGCTTGGGTGAAATGCAAAGCCTTGCATCGGGCGTAGGAGACCTTAAGAAGGTTTTAAGCAATGTCAAGACGAGAGGAACCTGGGGAGAAATTCAGCTAGGCAATATTTTAGAGCAGGTGCTTACTCCGGAGCAATATGAGAAAAACGTTGCGGTCAAAAAGGGCAGCAGTGAAAGGGTAGAGTTCGCAGTTAAGCTTCCGGGTAGAAGTGACATAGATGAAGACTGTGTATGGCTTCCTATAGATGCAAAATTTCCACAAGAGGATTATCAAAGGCTATTAGAAGCTTTAGAACAGGCAAATCCCCAAGGTGCGGAAGAAGCAGCGAAAGCTTTGGAATCGCGCATTAAAGCCTGTGCAAAAGATATCAGAGATAAATATATTGACCCGCCAAATTCCACAGACTTTGGCATCATGTTTTTACCAATAGAGGGTTTGTATGCAGAGGTTTTAAGACGCCCCGGATTATGCGAGGCGTTGCAGCTGCAGTTTAGAGTCGTTGTGGCAGGACCTTCTACCCTTACTGCATTGTTGAATAGCTTGCAGATGGGCTTTAGAACCTTGGCCATCGAAAAACGCTCCAGTGAGGTTTGGTCATTGTTGGGTGCAGTAAAAACTGAGTTTGCTAAGTTTGCAGATATATTGGACAAAACCCAGAAAAAGCTTCAAGAAGCAAGCAACACCATTGAAACAGCAGCTAGAAAATCAAGAAACATACAACGCAAGTTAAAAAATGTACAGGAGCTTTCTATAAATGAAGCCGCATGCTATATTGACAATGGGGAAGAAGCTTTAGAGGAAGCGGATGCAGAATAACAAAAGAAAAGAGTTGGCAGCATGATGAATGAATTCAACAATTTAGAAGATTTATTGAAGCAAACGAGAGAGCTGCTTATTGAAAAAGAGAATTTAAGTACCTCTGACATCAGGATGTATAATCCGCTGGTTCTCGCTTATATAGGTGATTCTGTATATGATACCTTTATTAGAACCATGCTGGTATCAGGTGGTAGCATACAAGTAAACAAGCTGCACAAAAGAGCTATAAAATTTGTACAAGCAAAAGCGCAAGCTGAGATTACGGAAGAGCTTCATAATATTTTAACTGAAGAAGAGCAAGATATGGTACGAAGAGGTCGAAACACGAAGTCGGGCACGGTGCCTAAGAATGCCGATATAAATGATTATAGATATGCCACTGGCTTTGAAGCTTTGATAGGCTACCTATATCTTATAGGAAATACAAAGAGGCTCATGGAAATATTTGAGCTTATCGCAAAAATGGACAGAAAATAATGTAAAAGGGTGGATTTGTATGAAAGTAACATTGATACAGCACACACCGGAGCCAGAAAAGCTTATTGCGGCGGCGGCCAAGCTGTGCTATTCTCATGTAGGTACTGAGGATATAATGGAGGGATTAGAACCGCAAAAGACTGATAAATTCCTTGGAATGCTTATGGATTTGGGGCATGAAAGTCCTATTGAACACGTATCCTTTACCTTTGCAGTAGAAGGTATAAGTCGAGTACTCACGCATCAATTGGTAAGACACCGCATAGGATGCTCCTACTCGCAGCAATCACAAAGATATGTGAAACTGGAGCAGTTTGAATACATAATTCCTCCAGAAATTGAAAAGGTGCCGCTGGCAAAAGAAATCTTTATAAAAGCGATGGAAGAGGATCAGAGGACCTATAATAAGCTAGTAGAGGTTCTCTATAAAGAGCATTTTGATAGATTAATAGCAGCCGGAAAGCCCGAAAAACAGGCGAAGTCAGCAGCTGAAAAATCTTCCATAGAAGATGCACGCTACGTATTTCCCAATGCATGTGAAACAAAAATTGTATTCACGATGACTGCAAGAGCCCTGATGAATTTTTTCAAACACAGATGCTGTAATAGGGCACAATGGGAAATAAGAGAAATGTCGGAGGAAATGCTAAGACAGGTCAAGGCAGTAGCACCAACATTATTTAAGAATGCCGGTCCAAACTGCTTGGAGGGACCATGCCCAGAGGGAGCAATGAGTTGTGGAAAAATTGCTTCTGTCAGAGAAAAGTTTAAAAGCTTGTAAAACAAAAAATAAAAGTTAGATATAATTTCAAAAGCAAATAATCATAATAATAGTAGGTTTGATGACTTATTGAATTATATTTTTACAAAAGAAAAAGAGAAGGATGATGAAAATGGCTAGAGCAAAAATGGGAAGACCAACAGATAAAACAGCTAAGAAGTGGGATGATAGAAAAGGTCCAAAACAGTGGGGTTCAAAGCAAGAAGGATCTAAACCTGCAGGCAAGGGACCTTATAAGGCAACAGGAGATGCAAAAGGACCATACAAAGGCGGACCAACTGCTAAGGGTCCATTTAAGGGCGAGGGCGATGCCAGAACCTTTAGAAAGGATGACAGAAGAGGTCCAAAGAATAGGATCGTAGATGTAGATCCTTATGACAACTATGATAAGGAAGAAGACAATATCAACCTGATAGAGGGAAGAAACCCAGTATTAGAGGCATTGAAATCGGGAAGAGAGATTGATAAAATTTTTATTCAAAAGGGTGCGAACGAAGGTTCAATCAGACAGATTATTGCAATTGCGCGTGAAAAAAATCTTTTGATAAAAGAAGTAGACAAGATAAAGCTGGATAATCTTTCTTTGACACATAATCATCAAGGTGTAATTGCATCAGCAGCATTATATAAATATTATGAAATAGAAGAGATTTTAGACATCGCAAAGGAAAAAGGCGAAGATCCTTTTATTATCATACTTGATGAAATTACAGACAATCACAACTTAGGTGCTATAATAAGAACTGCAGACGCAGCAGGAGTTCATGGCATAATAATCCCAAAGAGGAGATCTGCTTCTTTAACACCTGTAGTGGCTAAAACCTCTGCTGGAGCAATAGAATACGTTCCGGTATCGAAGGTAACAAATATTAATCAGACGTTAGAATACCTTAAGAAACAGGGTTTATGGATCGTTGGAGCAGACATGTCGGGAGAGACATATTATCAAAAGGATATGACAGGTCCTATAGCCTTAGTAATAGGCAGTGAGGGAGAAGGTATTGGAAGACTTATAAGGGAAAACTGTGATTACTTAGTTAAGATTCCTATGTCAGGAAAGATATCTTCACTAAATGCAGGCGTGTCAGCGGGTATCATTGCTTATGATATTTTTAGACAACGACAGCTAAAATCACTTAAGGGCGGAATACACTAATAAAGTAGCTGAGAAGCGTATGGATAAAGTCCATACGCTTTCGATTTATAAATAATAATTGGTTGAGCTTTAGATATGGATTTGCAATCAATTTGACATGAAAACTTAATTTGATTGCCCTTATTGCGTTTTGATTATATAATCTTCATAGAGCACTTTAAGCAAAGGATGAGTATGTACAAGGAATTTAATAACAAAACTTTAGTTGATAAAAATTTGCTGGAGCACAGTTTATTCCGAACATACTGATAAAACTAGAAATGTTAAGACGTAACAGCGATAAAGCTTGACTACAAAAATAGGTGTAAGTTATAATATTATTATGATTTTAAGTAAATGAAAGACCAAGCAGCACCTTACAATTTTTTACAATAGCTTGCGTGCTGCAGCTTGGGGGAGATAAAGTGGAAGTAAATACTGAAAAAAAGTTCACCAACAATTTCGATACTATTTTAGACGAAGAGCTAGTTTTGTATGCACATGAAGGTGACATAGCTGCCCTTGAGCACTTGATAAACAAATATAAGAATTTTGTTAGAGCCAAAGCTCGTTCTTATTTTTTAATTGGTGCAGACAGAGAGGATATTGTGCAGGAAGGAATGATAGGCTTATACAAGGCTATCAGAGATTTTAGAAATGATAAGCTATCCTCGTTTAGAGCATTTGCAGAGCTTTGCATCACAAGACAGATTATAACAGCGATCAAGACTGCAACAAGGCAAAAGCATATTCCACTAAACTCATACGTATCTCTTAACAAGCCTATTTATGATGAAGAATCTGATAGAACCTTATTGGATATACTCACAGCTGCAAAGATAACGGATCCTGAAGAATTAATCATAAGCAGAGAAGAGTTACTTTCAATAGAGTCCAAAATAGGAGAAATATTGAGCGGTCTGGAGCTTGAAGTTTTAATGTCATATTTGCAGGGCAAAAGTTACCAAGAAATTGCTTGTGACTTGGACAGGCATGTTAAGTCGATTGATAACGCACTGCAAAGAGTCAAAAGAAAGCTGGAAAAGTATCTGGAAGTTAAAGATGAGTAATGCTATCCCGCAGTAGCGGGATTTGTTTTCGATATCCATAATATGCCTAAACAATATTAGGCATATTATGGATATCGAAAACATATTGACAAAGTATAGCATAAGCATTATAATACCATAATAGTAACGGGGAAATTCCCGAGTGGCCAAAGGGGGCAGACTGTAAATCTGTTGTCTCAGACTTCGATGGTTCGAATCCATCTTTCCCCACCATTTTAATATCATGCCCATGTAGCTCAGTCGGTAGAGCGTCACCTTGGTAAGGTGGAGGTCGCCAGTTCAATCCTGGTCGTGGGCTCCATATAATAGCGATACACACGGACGTGTTTCTTAAGGACACAAGATTTTAAACCTATTACAAGGAGGGTTAAAATCTAAAAATATATGTTATGTTAAGCGCATAACAGAAAAAGACAATTAAAAGCATTTAAAATATAAAGGAGGAAAAGAACAATGGCAAAAGCAAAATTCGAAAGAACCAAACCCCACGTAAATATAGGAACAATAGGACACGTTGACCACGGTAAGACAACA
>JAQSYD010000061.1 GCA_029256325.1 Clostridia bacterium | reverse complement strand
ATGGTATGACAGGGCTGTAAGCTTTATTGCTGCAAGGGAGATCACCACCGGTACCGGAAAAGGTAAATTCAGCCCAGATAACAAATTGACGAGAGGACAGTTCATAACCATGCTGATGAAAGCATACGGTATAGCGCCGGACACCGATTCTAAGGATAATTTCTCGGATTCGGGAAGTACCTGGTATACAGGCTACCTGGCAGCGGCAAAGAGATTGGGTATATCTGCAGGCGTGGGAAACAACAGGTTTGCCCCGGATAAAGAAATCACCCGCCAAGAAATGTTTACGCTGCTATATAATGCGTTGAAGGTCATGAAGCAGTTACCTGAAACAAATAAACCAGATAAGGTCGGCCCGGACAGAACGCTGTCAGAATTCACAGACGAAGGAGAAATAGCTTCCTGGGCTAGGGAGGCCATGACCCTGCTGGTTGAAACCGATACCATAAGCGGAAATGCAGAGAAGCTAACACCGTTGAATACGACTACAAGAGCGGAAATGACACAGGTGTTGTATAATCTGATGAATAGATAAGTGCCAGATGCAACTTGTGTATATGTTTCCGCACACCATCCATTGTGAGGACGTCGCGTTGGTGGTTAGGGAATAAGTAAGAAGTTTTAAATCCTTTATTGAGATTTCTCAATAGAGGATTTTTTATTGCATTAACTGGTAAAGTGCTTTCCCTGACGCTATGAATTTTTTCTTTGATGGTATTTTAAAAATTATGTTGATAATAATTTTATAACATTATACCCTTTGAGTATAAACTCAAAAAAGGAGATATTTTTAATGTATGATTTATACAACATGATTTTTAAACGCAAGTCTTTTAGATACTTCAATGATTCTTTATCGCTTTGTATTGAGGAGCTTCAGAATATTGAGCAACACCTTAATGAAGCTATGCCTTTATTGGATGATGTAAAAATAAAATATAGGATTGTCAAACGTGAACAGACAACATGCAAGCGTGGTGAATATTGTATTTTGGTGTATAGTGAGAAAAAAGAGAATTATCTGCTGAACGTCGGATATATTTTAGAGCAATTGGATCTTTGGATGGCTTCACAAAATATTGGCGTATGCTGGTATGGCATGGGAAAACCTGATAATTTAAAATATGATGAACTTGATTATGTAATTATGCTCGCTTTTGGAAAAGGTCAGCCAGAAGAATTCAGGAAAGACTATACAAAAGCAAAACGTAAGGACATAGAAGTAATTTGGAGTGGTGAGCACATACAGAATGTTACAAATGTCGTTAGGTTTGCTCCGAGTGCCTGCAATTCTCAACCCTGGCGAGTAATCTATAAGAATGGTGTTATCAAAATCTTTCGTTCAGCAGAAGTGCGTACGATTATTCCTAAAGAAAAGATTTCATTCTATAATTCCATTGATATGGGAATATTCCTTTGCTCTATGGAAATTGCTCTGCGACATAATCAATATGAATTTAAAAGGATAGTCCATGAAGGGCAAAAGTCTGATGAAGAGCAGATTGAAGTTGCTCAATACACTATTTATTTAGAATAGGTGCCAGGGATTTATAGTGCCAGGCACGACGTTTAGATGGTTATTATGCAACAAGTATAACAATATGCTAACAAGAACACACCATCCACGTTGAGGTTGTTGCGTTGGTGATTAGGGTGCAGGTAGGAAGTCTAAAGTCCTCTATTGAGAAATCTCAATAGAGGACTTTAATAACTTTTACTTCTGAACCTAGTGTTGTCCTGGTAATGGGGTTAGCTTTTTTGTGAATAATATTGCGCGATCCCAGATGATATCAAAGATATATGGGCCAACCATGGCTATTTTATCCAGATAAACTCTAAAGACTATACGAACGTCCTGATTATTATCAACTCCGTATGCCTTTCCTAAAGGATTCCCAGTGCTGTAAGGGATGATGACAACGTTGTCTTCATCAGATTTTCGAGCCATTTTATATACATAATAGTAGCCGGCATTTTCATAACCTTCAGGGAAAAATGGGTAGGCAGTGTCCGGGAATTGAACTGTACTGAAAGCGCCTGCTACTCCATTAAACAGCTCTACCCCATAAAAACTTGTATTGGAGTATATTCCTTTCCCGGTTCGTTCGTGATTGATGCCATATACGATCACAAAATCGTCATCACTTGTTAATTGAAAATCTTCTGTTTTAAAGTACACTGCATCTCTATTATCACCATAAACATTAAAATCCCTCAATATAGCATTGTAATTATCAGGAATCCCAATACCTAATTCCAAATCCACATGATCGTAATCTGTACCCCCGTAAGCTTTAATAATCTCATTTCGCAGGTGATCAAAATCACGCCTGGAGTTAGGGACAACTTGGTATTCAGTAATGCCTGTTTCTCTAATTTTAAGGGTTGGTACCGGCCAAGGGTTTAGGTTGGGTAGGGGGATTTTTGGTGTAATACGAAGTACCTTGTAAAGCTTATTAATATTATTAAGATATCTATTACCTATACTTTGATCAGCCCATAACGCAATCCTCATCATATATATGAAGGTATCTTTTCCAGCCTCCAATCCCATGTTAACAAGATCCATAGGGATATTATCATCATTTATAATGTCCGGGCTATATCCAGCCGTACCCAGTGCATTGCGGATTTGTTTGTTTATATTCCTGTCAGCAGTACTAATGATGATTGTGGAGCTGTTATATGGATTGCCGGGAGCTCCTTGTGGAGTATTATCAGTCCAGATATTATAATTGTTTAATTGATCACCCAGGCTGGCAAAAATCATGTGGTAAAGGCCAGTATAATCATCACCCGTTGTAATATATTCGCTATAGTTTTTTCTTGGTTTATTTTCAACAAAGCCGATATAGCTTCGGAAACAATAATACAAGGCAGGTGGGGGTGTTTTCCCAATTAATACTACTGCCTCGTCAGGACGCAGTTTGGAGTTTACTCCAGGGGATATATAATTTATATTGGCTGGATAGTTATTGGGATTGTCAGGATTATATCCTATTGGAGGTTCCTGTCCTTCTGCAGGATCCTGATTGGGGGCCGGAGGAAGTGAGCAGAGAGCGTATGGAGTACCTACGTTGTTGCCTAAAGCGGAATTAACTATACCTTCACTTGCTAGCTTTAATATGTCTATATAGCTTATAGTCCCTTCCTGAACAATAAAGCCGCTGTTTTCCAATGTCGAAATAAAACTTTCTATTTTTGTATTCTTATCATTTATATATTGAGTAAGTTGTCCTGAAAAGCTCAAATTGTGAACTTGAGTATTGGTGCAGTATGCGCATGGGTACATTTTACAGATATTACACATAGGGGGGAAGCCTTGCATTGTAGTGGTGGCATAATAGGGATATGTCTTGTACATATTGTTCTTTCCTTTCACAGACTTTATAACATAATATGCAAAGAGGTTAAAAGCTGTGTTATAAATCAAAAGTATTATGGTGCCAGACATGACGTCTAGACGGTTATTCAGTAATCTATAGCCATATGCTAACTAGAACACACCATCCATTGTGAGGCATTAGCTTAGGTGGTTGACAAGTAAGATTATGTTAGAAAAGCTCTGCTGAGATTAGTCAGCAGAGCTTTATGTTGTGCAAATATGTGCTTAAGTTTGTACTAGTTACTAGGCTATTTTTAACACTGTCTTGGTTCACAGGTATTTATGAGCGGTACTTCGATCTGAACCTGCTTTTTCGACTTTACTATTACAGTCGCTTTTATAATATAATGCAGCATGTTATGGCAGGATGCTAATTCAATATCCCTTGGCTGGAAACATGCACAAGTTGCATCGCTAACATCACAGCATATATCTGCGCTCTCCGGGGCGAAAAGAGTTACATTTCTCTCAAAGCACACAGATTTTTTGGATTCATAGATGTTTGAACACTTGGATTTAAAGTTAATAAATACTTTTATTTGTAATTTTACATCAACCAAATTTTGTTGGTCATCTATTTTAATTATATCCATTATTCTACATTTCGTTTCTACAATTTCACATTGAATGTCCTGGTATATAGGCAGCTCAAAAACTTTCTGTTGCTCTTCTTTAAATATACAGGAGTCGAAGACTCTTGTTGCCTCAATACATATACTATCAGAAATAGTAGGACACGGAAATGTAATATTCTCGATGGCTATACCAAGAGGTGCATCCCCCACGGGGATTGTATCTATTACCGTGTTTGTGCTTATATCTATTACAGATATATTGTCATCGACGAAATTTGTAACATAAGCAAAGTCACCATCTGGATTTATGGCTATGCCAAAAGGCCCAGTACCAACTGTTATTGTTTCTATCACTGTGTTATTACTTGTTTCTATTACAGATACAGTGCCTCCAATACCATTTGTAACATAAGCAAAGCTGCCATCTGGAGTGATTGCTATACCAGTAGGCCCAGTACCGACAGTTATGGTATCTACTACTGTGTTGGTATTCGTATCTATTATAGATACTGTATTAGTTGCAACGCTTTGCCCTTGATTTGCTACATAAGCAAAGTTACCATTTGGAGTTATGGCTATGCCCTGCGGAAAATCTCCAACTGATATAGTCTCTACTACTGTGTTCACAGCAGTATCAATCACAGATACATTATCCGATTTTGCATTCGTAACATAAGCAAAACTACTATTTGGGGTTATGGCTATGCCGACAGGATCATTGCCAACGGGGATGGTATCCACCACTAGATTTGTACCTGTATCTATGACTGAGACATTATTAGTAACAGAGTTGGTCACATAGACGAAATTTCCATTTGGTGTTACAGCTGCTCCAGAAGGGGAAGAACCAACAGTTATAGTATCTTCAACAGTGTTTGTGCATGTATCTATAACAGATACAACATTAGTTAAGTTTGTAACATATACAAATCTACCATCTGGCGTTATAGCAACAGCTTTAGTGAAGTTACCTATCGCTTCAATGGGTATAGTATTTACTACTGTATTGGTGGTTGTATCTATAACTGATACTTTGTTTGAGTTTGCAACATAAGCTAAAGTAGGCATGCTCTCATCTCCTAATACTTGTCTTACTAAAATATATGACAGCAAGTTGAAATGAGTGAATAGTGTAGGTGACATAGATTGTAAAATTATTGTGCATTAAAGTAATAAATAGAAACATAGATGCCAGGCACAAAGTTATCCAGTTGTTGAATATATTCTAACTAGAACACACTATCCATTGTGAGGCCGTAGCATTGGCGGTTCGGGAGTTATAAAAAGGTATAACCTCTGTTTGCATTTAAGCAACAGAGGTTTATTTTTTATAAAAACTCTTAAGCTCTGTATTTGACTATGTATGCTTAACGGCTATAGATAAAGGACAAGGTACCTATCCTGTTATCCCCTGATTTGGGGAATTTTTGTTTGCAGGAGTTGACAATTACGCAGAATCAGAGGATTTTAAGGAGTTGTATAATTTTATGAAAAGGTTTGGTCAGAAAAAGCTGCGAACGGGCTGCCAGATAGCAGTTTTAAGGCTATGCTCCAGATAGTAGAGCCATTGGGGACCGCATGACCAAACAAAGAAGAGTATTTCATGCAGTACATATCAAGCATCAAGCTGGTAATTTACTAAGGAAAATGAAGCTTGTAATTATTATAAAGGACTTGCTATAATTCTATCAAGAGGTGGTGGAATTGGAGTGGATAAAAGCGCTGAAGGAATCGATTGATTATATGGAAAAGCACCTGCTTTCAGACTGTACGATGGAGAAAGTAGCAGACTACGTTCATATTTCTCCTTTTTACTTCCAAAAAGCATTTAAGATGATGACAGGTTATACCATAGGAGAATATATAAGAAACCGGCGCCTATATCTGGCGGCACTTGATCTAATAAAAACAGAAGAAAAGGTAATTGAGCTGGCTTACCGCTATGGATATGATACCCCAGAAAGCTTTACTAAGGCGTTTAGTCGCTTTCATGGATTATCCCCGATGCAAATGAAGAAGCTGCCCTATAAAATCAAACCATTTCTTCCTTTGAAAATAAGTATATCTGTAAAAGGAGGAGATCAGATGGAATACAGCATCGAGTCGATGGAGGCCTTTGAGGTAATTGGAATTGGACGTAGGTTTTCCTATGAGGAAGCTTTTGATAAGATTCCTTCTTTTTGGCGGGAATGGAAAAACGAAAGGGATTGTACAAAGGAAACAGACTTATTCGGATATTGCATAGGAAAATATGGAATAAGCATTGATGAAGGATTGAATAGTAGCGATTTTTACTATCTGATTGCAGGAGACTATAAAGGGAATTTAGGTCAAGAAGGATTTAATATAGTTAAGATTCCGGCGCTTACCTGGGCAAAGTTTCGTTGTATAGGTCCAATGCCAGAGGCTTTACAAGCGTTAAATACCAGGATTTTTAATGAGTGGCTTCCAGAAAATGTGGACTATGAAATTGCTTCGGGATACAACATAGAGATCTATGAAGAAGGAGACATTAACAATATAAACTACCGGAGTGAAATTTGGATTCCGGTAAGGAAGCAAACTAAAAAGCAAGACAAATCAAAGACAAATCAAAGCTGAAAAAGACAGGATAAGATGCATATTGTGCGATAGAATAAACCTACGAAAAAGAAAGGAATGATTCTATGGAAACACAATATGTATCTTATCTTAAATTAGAAGGAAGTTTTGAAGAAATCGGAAGGCAAATGGCAAGAAAGATAAGAGATCGAAGTGCAATCTTGCCGGCACCAGAGTATTTTAGCGAGCGTGAATTAGAAGAAGCAATAGAACTTTATAAAACCTATTGCCCGGGCCTTATACAAGAGCTGGAGGGATATGCGGACGCATGCAGTATCGCATTAAGTGACATTGCTTACACTTGGATGACATACCTGAAACCGCACTGTTCTAGTCTGATTGTGGGAGGAAGTCTTATGAAGGATGGACATACCAGACTTATAAGAAATTATGAGTTTAGTATAGCGGATGAGGATCTTATGCTATGCGAGACAAAGCCAGAAGGAAAGTATGCACACATTGGAGGAAGCATCGCACTCTTTGGAAGGACGGAAGGTATTAATGAATGCGGTCTTGCTGTATCCATGTCCTCTTGTGGATTTCCCGTGAGCAATTTGGAAGGTATGCGTCCTCCGAAGGTAAAAGGACTCCAGTTTTGGGCCGTAATAAGGAGCTTGCTTGAAAACTGCAAGGACGTAGAGGAAGCCATGGAGCTGGTGCAAAAGATGCCTATTGCTTACAATATCAACCTTTATATAGCAGATGCAAATGGGAATGGTAGTATTGTCGAGACTATGGATGGAGAGTTTTCCTTCGAACGGATTTCCTCTAAGAGTGAGAAAAAGTATCTGTGCGGAACAAACCATATTGTCATTAAATCCTTCCAGAAATTCGAACCGTTTGCAATGAGGAATTCAATTGTTCGTTTACAGACACTAGAGCGCTTTATGGAAGTCAGGAAAAATCTGGAGGAATACGAGGTCAAAAAGCTTTTCTTGAATAAGTATCCGGAGGGCATGAGTGTTTATTATTATGATGACTGGTTTGGAACCATCAAATCAGTGGTCATGGATACAAGCAATCGTTCATTTCAGATTTGCTGGCTTGGACAAAAAGAAAACGGATGGGAAGAATACAGGATAGGAACAACATTTATGGATCAAACACTGGAAAAGCGGTATGAGAGAGAACAGGCAGACGCAACATTTTTTGAAAAGGTCTATCTATAAAACAGTGACATATTTATTAAATAATCAAAACAAGTGATGTTTTTCACATGGTGCAATACGGATCTATGTCAGCACTTGTTTTTGAATGACATAGAAAAGGTGGCAGGCGCGACGTATAGACGGTTATTGCACATAAGATAAGTGACTGGGAAGCCTCCAAAGTTATCTAGTTAGCATGACCATATGATAACTAGAACACACCATCCATGTTGAATGCGTTGTAGGAATACAAAGGATAGAATCTACGAAATAGCAGTGTTTAAAAGGGTTACGGACTATTTTCAGCTTATAAAGATGGTGATGATTTTAGAAATAAAGTGCCAATTGGCGAGCTGGAAGTTTGAATTGCTTTGCGAATTGCTTAAAAGTTGATATGAAAATATAAATATGAAACCGAGTGTAATGAATAATGTAAATTCAACACTCGGTTTTCATTTATAATAGTAAAACAATTTTGATTATCAGTTTGTTAATGACAATTAATAATATTTGATCTTTTTAGTTTCAGTGAGACTGAATTCTTCCGCTATCCCGCATGGCCAGATTTAGAGAGCTTAAACATTTCAGTGATCCGAAGCACTGAATCATATAGTTGACCGGTAAACTATATGGCGTTATAATTGCATTATGATTTACTGGTTAACTAATGTTATTACTAAAGTAGGTGATATTATGGGATTTAGTTTAAATAAAGCTGTTAAGCCTCAAACAACAGAACTTAATAGAAAAGCTATGGTATTCTCCAATGAATTTTCCCCAATCAAACGATTGTACGTAGAAGGTAAAAAGGAAAGGTTTAGTAAAAAAGATTTGATGGTTATGTTAAAAAGCATAAGTAAAATTTACAAAGTACCTTTTTCTATGATTAAAACTGTGAAATTAATTAAAGCTGATCGTCCTGGAACTACGAAGCGATTAACACAAGAAACATTTAATGACTTCGAGGAGTTGCTGGAGTCATTAGGCGTTGATGATTACGGATTTTTCGAGGTTACACCTGAACGCCTTTTTAAAGGATGTGGTGTTCCACATAAATACGCTTTAGTTTTTTCATCAAGAATGGATATTGACGCGTTTAAAGAAGTACCAAGTATGGAGTGTCAACTCGAAGTTGCAAAAATATACTCTAAAACAGGAGATATCGCAAATAAAGTAGCAACCTATTTACAGAGTAAAGGAGTTGGAGCAAGTCCGAATCATTCAATGGGTGGTCAACTTGATTATTCAATGGCTGCAGAATGGGCAGGCATTGCTGTTACTGGAAGGCATAGTATGGCAATTACTAAAAAGAATGGGCCATGTCATCGTATTTCTGTTGTATATACAGATATTGAAAACCTAAATGATTATATTTCACGCAAGAATAGTGACATGCTATGGATTAATGATTTCTGTAAAAAGTGTGGAAAATGTCAAAGAAAGTGTCCAACGGGAGCAATTTTGAAAGAATCTGTAATATTAGATGGAACAAATCCCACTAGAATTGATTACGAAAAATGCTGCGAAGGATTTGTGAATTATGGATGTGGAATTTGTATCAAAGAATGTCCTTTCTCTAATGGCAATTATGAGGAACTAGAGCAGGCATTTCTAAGAATGAATTAAAAGGAATAGGAGAGAAGTTGAAATGGTAATCAAGGATTATGGAAAAATGCTTAGATCAATTATCGCTAATGTTAATAATTATATTGGTTCGCAGGTTGAGAAATATGGGATTAAACAAGGTCAGTATGAATATTTTCTTCTGATATATAGCTCACCAGGAATTAACCAGCTAGAACTAGCAAGGCTTAAGAACGTCGGTAAAGCCAGCGTTACAAAGGCACTTAAAATCCTAGAAGAGGATGGATTTATTAAGAGAATTACCGATGAAAATGATCGAAGAAATATTTTATGCTTTATCACTGAGAAAGGTGAAGCCATTGTTGAGGACCTAATTAATGTTAAAAGGAATGCAGAGGAAGATTTGTTTAGGGGTTTTAATAAGGAAGATAAAGATATTTTTTATGAATATCTTTCCCTATTTTACCAGAACTCGGTAGATTTGACATCTGGAATTACACATAAATTGGAAGAGGAGTAGATTGTAAGGATGCACAGTATTATTGGAAAAGAAGAGAAAGCATATTTGGGGTGTATGAAAAGATATAAAGACCAAGGGGTGCATGCACATAAGGTCACCTCAAGAGGGATTTGAGTATTTTGAATCTGAAGATTATCTTTAAAAGTATGGAAATTCAAAACCTGTGCTATTGGAGAGATTTACTGCAGGTGGCTTAAAAGGTTTCTTTGGCATGATTAATATTTTCTTAAACCACATGGGGAAAATGATGAAAACCCGTGGACAATGTTTTGTTGATAAATAAGTGTTAAATGCTGTACCTACGACCATAAATCTAATCAGAGAACCTTCATGTAAAATTTTGGATATAACGGAGGAAGTTGCGTTTGGGGCAGCGAATAATTATATAATACCGCAGATATTCTACTTGTGTTCAATTTAGATGTGTTTCGGATTTTCTGAGTTTGAGAGAACTGATTAGATGTAGTTCTTTATAAAGGAGGCATTAAGCATGAGGATATTTGCATTGGAATTAAACAACGATATCAAAGGAATAGATCAACGGAAGTCATATATTGAATCGCTTGTTGCAAAGTTGCAGCGCCCTGATTTAATTGTTTTGCCAGAGCTTTCGCTTTGCAGTTATATGGGGAGCGATGCTATTTGGAAATATGCCGACGAGAATAGTCAGATAACCTCTGAATGGGCAATGGAGATTGCCGAAAAATATAATACATACATAGCAGTGGGATTTATAGAAAAGTCAGAAGGCGACTTTTACAATTCATATTTAATTGCAGATAAAAGCAAGGGTTACGGGATTGTGAGAAAAAGCGAAGCCGAGTCCTATATTTTTAAGCGCGGAGAGTTTAATAATATAATATCAACTCCTTTTGGCAATGTGGCTGTCGGTATTTGCTATGATTCACGTAGACGACATTTTTATGAGAATATAAAAGACTATAAAATTTCTTTGATTTTATTTCCTCACGGGTCGCCAAACAATCCTAATAATGAAAAGGCTGAAAGAAAAACAAATGATTTCTTTTGCAATGTCTATGCAAATGCTTTTGGTGTTCCAGTCTGCTATGTCAATAGCATTGGAAAAATGGATTATATGCTTGGGAAAACCGGGGAAATGATGTTGGATGCTGGTTTTCGTCTGAATGGCTTATCGAAAATATATACCAGCGGCAGCACTACTCTTGAATCGGATATTCAGGAAGCCATCGGAATAGAAATTGAGCTGATGCCCAAAGAGAGAACAATGGACATTAGATTTTACGGTAATGACATCAGCAGAGGCAACTTTTTATTTAGAAATTTGATATTAAAACAGGATATCAAGGCGGGTATAAATTTCTATGAAAAAATGAGAAACTCTTTGTAAATTACAGCTTACAGTAAAATGAACAATAGTGCCAGACACGACGTTTAGACGGTTATTTAGTTTAAAAATAAATATATACTAACAAGAACACACCATCCATTGTGAGGCAGTAGCCTTGGTGGTTAGGGAGTAAGAAAGAAACATTAAACCTCTGTTCTATTTAGAAACAGAGGTTTAATGTTATTAATAAATTCTTATGCTCTGTACCTCGCATGATATGAACATAAAGTATTACTTCGTGCACTCAGATATTTATGATTTAGCCTGTCAACTTCAAGGGGATTATAAATTATTGCTGTCAAGGATACAAAATTTAAAGCAGCTTACACATAGTTTATTTATGTAATTCTTAGGGACGTATAACAAAGATATCACTTGGTATAATCCAATGACCCTTGTCGTCATATATTTTATATTTAACTCCAGAAACCATATCTTTCACGTTAATTATCCTAGCTACATAAAATTGTTCCCCTGCACCTGACGACATGGAGCCATTATTCAAATCAATCTTTACATCTTTATATCCTTCTGACTTTAGAGTGAGTATGTTACCTACCTTGTCTAGCCTATCTCCCATTTGTTCAGAACCTTTGCTCCTATCCCATTCAGTGATTGATATCATTAATAAATTATCATGATAGGTTGAAAGTTCAGTTTGTTTATAAAACTCGGTAAATTCATCAGAGAGTTTGCTTGGTGATGTTCCACTCCAGAAAGCTTCGACAATAGTTGTAGTATCATAGCTAAATTCGTACAGCACTTCAACTATGTCTTTAGAGTATATATCAGTTAAGGTTGTTTCTGGATCTGATGGCATAACATAAACTGGTTTTGCACTTTCTCTATTGGCTATAAAGAAGTTCATGTAATCCTGACTCATACCTTTATAGAAGGTTTCATGACCTGCCCCTATATAAACGTTAGCCTGAGCCTGACCTGAGGAGTTCTTGAATAATTCCTTGAATTTAACCCATTGATCTGGGTATTCCTTTACTGCCAACACTTTCTTAATAATTTCTTTTTCTTCATCTGTATAGCAATCATCTGCTAAAACTGGATTATTATTATCATTTGATCCTATATATCCTAATTTAGCTACATTATTATAGGCATCAAGATCAAATTCTCTCCCGGTAATATCCTTGTAGTCATATGTACCTAGCGGGTAAATCATATTATATTCTCCAACCTTGTCTATAGGGAGTGTTGGAAAAGAGCCATAGCAAGCAGCTTTTACAATATCAGGATGAAGCAATGTAAATCTATTTGCGAAACTACCAGATGCAGAAAAACCCCACATGAAAATCTTTTCTTCCATTTTCCATCCATTTTCCTCAAGGTAACCATTTGCATGCTTAATCATCTCTTTTACCTGTAAATCAACTCTGTCCATGGGTTTGAATACATCATGATATTTTTCCCCTTGTTTTTTAAAGCGGTCTAGAAGCATTGTGTTACGGGTTAGTGCATGAGTATAAACATACTTTCCATCAAATGTACTCACGGGACGAACTAATATAGGCACAATGCGAGGAAGACCTAGAGTATCAGCAATTTGTGCGGAGTTATTTTGTGCAATAGTAAGGGCTTCCTTTATATGGAAGTCAAGGTTGTCGTTAACCTTTCCTGTGTTATGTGTCTCTACAAATAGATAATTTTTTTTGTCTTTATTTCTTTCGATATTTGTCTTAGAAGGTATAACCAAGTAGTATGGATAATTGAATCCAAGTTCTGGCATGGCTGGTACAAATATTGCTTTTCTACTGTAATCTGCCTCAATTTCTGGCAATCCTGAAATAGTATTAAAATTAATGATTTTTCTGCTACCATCGTTTAAAAATAGCTTAAGAGTATAGTTTGCATCAATATCTAAAAAAGTAGCATGCTTTAGTTCTATAAAGTCAGCACTCGTTTTTAGTTCAATCTCAACTTTCTTTCCGTTTTGTTCAAGCGTAAAAGAATCTATATTATTAATATTAATGTCGAGTATACTTGCTTTTAATTTAGGAGTCATATAGTCTAGCTTTTCTGCGTAAGCTATCACTGTACTATTTTTGTCATTAGTATTTGAGATATTTTCACTATTATTAATACTTGCTGTCTTCGTATTTTGGTCCCATCCAACTTCCATACCGAGAAGCTCTGAAACAGCCCTAAGTGGAATATATGTAGTTCCATCAACTACAAAATTATCCACCTCTACGTTATTTCCATTCACTTTAAGTGTAATATAGTTCCTGTAGACCTCTAAAGTTTCTTTAATCGTACTTGAAAAAACTGTACTAGATAATACTATTATGCACATAGCAACAATACAGAATCTTATTAATGCCTTTTCCATGGTTCTCCCCCCCTTGACTTTGATTCAGAAGATTTTAACAGTTTAAAAAATAATACCATAATTGCCATATATTGTACATATACTTCTTGTTATCTTGAGCATGTATAAATTGCAAGTTTAAATATAGTTACATATGTTAGTAAATTAAGGGACAAGGGGACAGGTTTGGAAGATAGGTGCCAGGCACCAAGGTTATCCAGTTATTAACTACATGCTAACTGGAATACACCATCCATTGTGAGGCCGTTGCGTTGGTGGTTAGGGAGTAATAGAATTAAGTTAGAAAAACTCTGCTGAGATATATTCAGCAGAGTTTTATGTTGTGCAAATAAGTGCTTGGAACCATATATCATAGAAATATTCTGATGCAATGAAATAATATTAAATGGAAGTTTAAGGGGCGGATGCAAGCAAAGCTATTTAGGTGGACTTGATACCGCAATTACATAATGGTAAAGATTGCTTCTTATATTGCAATTTCGGACAAGGTTTCTGTTTCTGCTGATCGATATTCACTATCGAGTCTATTTAGGTGATTGAATGCCGATTTTAAAGCGACGATGGCAATGAGGCTTGAGATAAGGTCAGACAGAGCACTTGCTCCCCATACACCATTTAATCCTAAGAAATTAGGTAAAATAAGTCCTAAAAGTGTCATTAAAAGCATCAAGCCAATGAGCAATGTTATGGCATTACCAAGCAACCCTTTTGCTTTATCCTTGTTATCTTCTCCTAACTTGATAGAAATGAGTGCTGAGGCCCCTATCCCAACCAACGAACTTACGGAGGATAGCATCAGCATAAACGGCAAACTCAATCCTATTCCTGTCATGGCAAGACCACCAATTCTGCCGACAAATATCCTGTCTACCAAATTATATAAGGAATTTACAATCATACCACCAATAGTGGGAAGTGAAAACTTGAGTAAAAGTCTACTGACGGGCATGGTAATGCGTATATCTCTATTTGTTTCCACAATTTACTTCTCCTTTTTAACTGCTAAAACAGTATATATAGCGTCATTAATTCTTGTCTTCTTCACAATATCAAAGCCAATTAATGACAATGCTTTTTCGAGTTCCTGTGAACTAATTCGAATGGACATGGGTGGTCCTTCGATTATCAAGTCGTCCTTTTCATACTCCAGGCATAACAAGTGCCCTCCTGCTTTTAGCACTTCAAATATATTTGAAAGTGCTTTTGTTAACGAACTTACTTCGTGGAGTATTAAGGATGCCATAACAAAATCAACACTGTTATTTTGAATGCTTAAGTTTTCAATATAATCTTGAATTAGTTCAATATTAATAAGTCCTTTTTCCTTAGCCTTATTTTCTATGACGCTGAGCATACGTCTGTCAGGATCCATAGCGTAAACTTTGCTAGATGTGCTTTCTGCCATAGGAATTGTAAAAAAGCCTGAACCAGCTCCTACATCGAGTAAAGTGTGGTCTCTATGAATTGGCATTTGCCCAATAAGCGTTTCAGGTGGTATAAGCTTCTCTCTTTGCCTGCTATCTAAAAAGGCAATTTTGTTTAGAAATTTTTGGTCCAGTTGGTTGTGATGATGCATGTGATTCATAATAAAACCTCCCATTAAATATATAGTAGACTGTAATTATCTACAATTGTGTTAAAAAATAAGCAGCAGTTTTACTGCTTATCATAACTAGCTCATTTTTTGAACGATATCATAAATGCGTTTTTCTTTAAGGTGGCTCACCATTTTCTCTTCGGCTTCTCTCATAACCTCTTCAATTTGACAAGCGTGATTTTCTACCATTTCACAGGTGAAAAGCGCTCCGCTGCCTTCAATGGCTTGAATGACATCATAAAAGCTTATTTCGGCCTTCGGTTTTCTAAGACTATAGCCTCCATTTACGCCAGGTGTAGACTGAATGAGATTCGCCTTGACCAGTTGCGTTAATATCTTAGATAGGTAGGTAGGTGATATATTCATGTGACTAGCTAGTGGCTGCAGGCTTAAATTGTCTTTGCCCTCTTGCTTAATAAAATAAGCCATGATATGCAAGGCATAATTTGTTGCTTTCGTATACTTCACATTGATCCCTCCAGGAAGATATCGCAGACTGTATTTGTCTTTAATTATAGGAGGTAGATTTTATTTTGTCAATAATTTTTTAAAGGATTAATGAGATGTCTGGTCAGGAAGATTAGGAACAAGCACCACAAATTATATAAAGTTTTGCTTTAATTTTTTTTGAAATAGGGGGGCGGTGCAAAGGGAGTAAAGCAAAACTTTAACAATATAGGATGAAGGAATGCCTGGAGGAAGTGGCGAATTAACAAGAGTCTATTTTAAGGACATAGATATCTGCTTCATTGATAAAGGATAATAAATTCGAAGAAGATGTTATTATGTTTGTTGTTATGTATTCAGCTATCTATATTGCATATATTTAGGAGGTATTAATGCTTAAAACGGGAAGAATGGATCTGAATAAAACTAAATATGTATCTTACATAATGCTTCAAAGTGTGATTTATGGTGTTGGAAATCCCTTGACAAAGGTAGCTTATGAAAGTATAACACCTTTCTG
>JAQSYD010000185.1 GCA_029256325.1 Clostridia bacterium | reverse complement strand
TTCTTCTCCGAAGCCACCATCGGTCAAGCCTGTTTTTTGAACAGTGCTTTGCATTTGCTTGAACATCATGTTCACAAATACCGATTCAAGGTTTTTGCAAGCTTCCATCAGCTTCTTTTCATCTTTTTCTCCCTGTACCTGCTGGAGCATTTCTTCAAACTCATTTTGCTGTGCCTTGGATTGGCTCGCCTTGATATTTATATCCATATTATTATTTATTCCACTAATTGAAGAAACCATGCTCTCACCTCGTATAATAAACTATATTCTTTGCTTCCTAAGGAATAAATTTGTTTCCATACGCTTCAACAGCATCAGAACCTTGCTTTGAGGGCCGTAGCTCTGGAGTGCGACAAAACAAGCTTCTTCAGAGGTATTCCTTTTGGGTATCTGAAGCTTTACTCCAACAAGTTGTCCCTTAGGCAAAGTGTTCGTGCTTTATATTAATGTTGCAACTATAAACTATATTCTTTGCTTTCTAAGGAATAAATCTGCTACTCTTTACAAATCATTATCTTCTAAGACTATTTGCCATGCCTAACATTTCGTCTGCTGTCTGTATGGATTTGGAATTGATTTCGTAAGCTCTTTGCGCTTGAATAAGCTTTACCATTTCCTCTACAACCTGAACGTTAGAGGATTCCAAATATCCTTGAAGCACGCCTCCGCCTGAACCATCTTCAGCTGTGTCAAAAGCTTCTCCGCTGGCCAAGGAGGTTTTGTATAGGTTTTTGCCTACACTTTCCAAGCCTGCTGGATTAACAAAGGTAGCAATTGATAAGCTTCCTATTTCCTCAAGGGTGTCATCGGTTCTTCTCACAGTAATGAGACCGCTCTCATCTATTATAACATCTTTTACATTAGAACCCAAATCTATATCGCCGTTGGTCCCTTGAACAAAGTAACCCTCCGCTGTAACCAGCTTCATGTTTTCTCCATCCACAGAGATCTTAAAGCTTCCATCTTTTGTGTACATTTCCTCACCATTAGGTCCTACAATTGTGAAAAAGCCCGGACCATCTATAGCTAAATCATAAGGGTTGGATGTCATATCCAAATTTCCTTGCGTAAAAAACTTCGTTGTAGCTGAAACCTTTACCCCGTGGCCTACCTGTAAATTTACCGGTTTGCCTTGTCCGTCCTTTACCATACCTCTTTCCATTGTTTCATACAACAAGTCCTTAAACTCTATTCTCGTCTTCTTATAGCCTATGGAATTTACATTGGCTATATTATTTGAAATTGTATCAACATTCAACTGCTGTGCCATCATTCCGGTGCTTGCAGTCCAAAGTGCTCTCATCATAATTGTTTACCTCCAACCTTTATTATCTATACTCTGGCAATTTCATTGACTGACTTGCCTAACAATTCGTCATGGGTCTTAATAACCTTTTGGTTTGCTTCATAGGAACGAAGCATTGTAATCATTTCTACCATCTGCTTCACAGAATTTACATTGGAAGCCTCAAGGAAGCCTTGTTGTATAAGCCCCTCTGACTCCTTCATATTGCCCGCATCCCCGCTGGCATCTAAATATAATGCATCCCCCTCTTTTTTGAGGAGCATATAATCGTTGAAATCCACCAGCTTCAATGTATCTATCTCATTTCCATCACTGAAAATCTGTCCATTTTCATTAATGCTTATGTTTTTTCCATCTACCTGTATAGAACCGTTTTGGCCCTGCACACGATAGCCCTCTTTTGTAGTTATGTAGCCTTCACTGTCAAGTGTAAACTCACCGCTGCGTGTATATCTTTCTCCGGCAGGTGTTTCTACAGTAAAAAAGCCTTTACCTTGAAAAGCCAAATCTAGAGGATTGCCGCTGGAACTAATTGAGCCTTGCTCAAAATTAGTAAACACCTCATCCACACGGACTCCATGGTTCATCTTGCCGATAACTCCCATTTTGCTTGCTATAGGAGCCTTCGCAACGATATCCTTATAATCTGTGGAACCCATCCTTTTCATCAGCACATCAGGAAAGCTTTCTGTAATCATCGTGTCTTTTTTAAAGCCACTGGTATTTACATTAGCTATGTTGTTTGCTATGACATCTATTCTTTTGTTCTCTGATATAGCTGAGGATGCAGCTATATATAATCCTCTTATCATATTCAATACCTGCCTGTTTATTTTGTTTCAGTAATTTTATCGGCAGGTTGGAAGAGGAACTTTAATGTAAATTTAAAGTATTAGATTCTTCACTGCGTTCAGAATGACATGCACTTTATACAGAAGCGCCAGCTGCCATCCTGAAATATTGAAAAGGGTCGGCATGGAAACCGACCCCTACACAATAAAAAAAGGGTTGATATTGAATCAACCCATTATTTTTTATATTCTTCTGTCTGAATTTACATCGGTTTCAATCAGTACGTCAAAGTTATCCAAGGACTTGCCTGTACCTATTGCCACACAGGATACCGCATCCTCTGCTATATATACAGGTATATTGGTTCTCTTGGATATCAACTTATCCAAGCCATTCAGCAAGGAGCCGCCGCCTGTCATTACGATACCTCTGTCACTTATGTCCGCTGATAGCTCCGGTGGAGTTCTCTCCAATACAGAATGTACTGCATCTGCTATTGCTGAAATCGGTTCTGCCAATGCTTCCAGCATTTCATCCGAGGTAACCTCCATTGTCTTTGGAAGTCCTGAAATAAGATTTCTACCTCTAACCTCCATCTTTACCTGCTCTTCTCTTGGGAAAGCCGTTCCAACGTTGATTTTTAATTCTTCCGCTGTTCTTTCACCAATCATCACATTATGCTTCTTTCTCATATATCTGACGATTGCCTCGTCAAATTTATCTCCTGCTACTTTAATGGATGTAGAAACAACAATACCGCCAAGGGAAATAACTGCAATATCCGCTGTACCACCGCCGATATCTATGACCATGTTACCACTGGCTTTTGTAATATCCAGTCCCGCTCCTATGGCAGCAGCTATAGGTTCTTCAATCAATTGAGTGTTTCTTGCTCCAGCGTTGTTAGCAGCATCCTTTACCGCTCTCTTCTCAACCTCTGTAACTCCGCTGGGAACACAGACAATCATTCTTGGTTTGAATAATCTTCTTCTACCTACTGCTTTATCTATAAAATACCTCAGCATTTTTTCAGTAACTTCATAATCGGAAATAACGCCCTCTCTCAAGGGTCTTATTGCAACTATGTTGCCTGGAGTTCTTCCAAGCATAAGTCTTGCTTCTTCTCCTACTGCCAAGATCTTATTTGTGTTTCTGTCTATTGCAACCACTGAAGGTTCTTGCAGCACAATACCCTTGCCTTTAATATAAACTAAAACACTGGCCGTACCTAAGTCAATACCGATATCTTGTCCACCAAAACCGAACATAAAACTACCTCCGTTATCATAAGTGTATATGCATTTATTCTAAATTAATCTCAAAATTAACATAGTTATTCAATGTCTACGTTCTACAAAAATCTCTAAATTCCTTCTTTTTATGATAATTTTTCTCTATGTCAGTAAAAGGCAAAAAATATATTAGCCGGTGCTTAAAAAGCATACCGGCCCTTTTGGAAAACTTATGTAATTTTATAACGAGGTACAAAGATATCTACAAATTCTATAGGTGGTAAATATCTGTTTCGCTCTTTTGCCAAGGTCGATATTCCTTCCTCGTTGAAATTGTACTGTAATTGCTTATGCAATTACTGACCTTGTTATAAGCTTACAGTTTGGTATTTAATCTTTGTTGCTCTTCCGCCTCTGATGTGCCTCTCTGCCTTATTCTGGTCCATAATTTCCTTAACTTGCATAGCAACGCTTGGATTAATTCTAGGCAGTCTCTCAGTAACATCCTTGTGTACGGTTGACTTGGATACTCCGAAAATCCTGGCTGCGTCTCTTACTGTAGTTTTGCTGCTTATGATATATTTCGCTATTTCCAACGCTCTTTCTTCAATGTAATCCTTCAATTACTACAACCCCCTTATTGGTGTCTTTTTA
>JAQSYD010000184.1 GCA_029256325.1 Clostridia bacterium | reverse complement strand
GCCTTATCCTAAAGTGAGGTAACTAAAGGTAAGACGGCTGCCATTAGGCAGCTAACGCGTAATTGACCTTAGCGTTTAAATTTAATTTCCAGCTTTTTAAAACTTTAAGTGCCAGGCATTTAGGTTATTAAGTTATTTTGTAAAAACAATTGAATAACCTAATAACCTTTGCACCTGGCACCTATCCTTTTCTAGCAAACTAACCGTCCAAAAACTTCTACATCAGACAGGTTGTATATGAACTCATGCAATAGTATCTTCACCATCATGACAGGATCTTTAGAACCCCTACCCGTGCTACTTTATCTATCTTCCAGTTTTCATATATGAAAGAAAAGTCGATAATGGAGTCTATCTTAACAAGAAGATGATTCTTTGGAATGAGCTTCATAAATCATGTGATTAAATATATCAATCTGTCCGCTATTTTTCTTTAGCATGGTCACGAACCTCCGTAGCTTCAATGCTTTTGACACTCTAATTATATCATATTTCCTAAATTTTTCGGGAGTTTATGTAAGAAAAGCAGGTGCAATGTGGACTACTTTTCCACATTGCACCTGCTTATTGCATAATTATTTTTTGCGCTGTATATTTATCCTGTACAATTCGTTTTTCAGAGGTTTCCCTGGCACTTATTTTACATGAGCAGGTGCTTCCAATATTCTAGTATATCATCCAATGTAGGGTTAATGCTTTCAACATCATGTGTCTTAACAATTTCCAACAGGTGATAGCATGCATCAGCAATATCTTCAGTTTTACCCTCGCTGATTGCCGATCTTATACCTCCCAAACGTGAATACTTAGAAATCTTCATAATTACACTGTTAATCTGATACATAAACCCGTTCCCACAGACCTTAGCCAATGCGATATGAAAATCTCTGTTTGCAGCGTAGATTGCATGTTCATCCTTAGGATGGTCTTTTATCGTTTCATCTAAAATTTTATAATATTTCTCCAGTTCCTCTATATCCGCCTGTGTCGCCTTTACAACTGCCAGATATAGTATCGAACGCAAAAATGCCAGTTTAAATTCCAGCAGCTCATTCATGGAGCCGTTTTGCATAATAACACCATACACCAATGGATCTAGCATTTTCTGGCTGAATTGTTCGGCAACAAAAGTACCTTCAGCGTGGCGAACTTCTAAAACGCCAAAAGATTCAAGTATTTTTGTGGCTTCACGTACAGAGTTTCTTCCTACACCCAGACTTTCACTGAACTCAACCTCTGTCGGTATCTTGCTCCCCGGCTTCAATTCGCCCGAAATAAGAGCATCTGTAATTCTGTCAATGATTACTTGTGAAACCGATCCTTTTTGTATTGGTTTTAACATTTTCTTATCTGACATTTGTTTCTCACCGTCCTACGATTTTTCACCGGTTTCCGCACCCATGTATAATGTATGAGTTAGAAGTATTGAAACTCACCATGTTTTATATAATATCATTTTTTTTGCAGTGTAGCAACATATTTTATTAATTTTCTATTGATGAAGGAGATATAGCAGCACTTAGCGCAATTGACATATACTTGCTCTTGGCAGATGTAGATCTAGATGTCAATACTATCGGAACGGTTGCACCAAGTACAAGCCCAGCAACCGTAGACTGGCCAAACAATTTTATTGTCTTAACAGCAATGTTACCAGCAAGGAGGTTGGGCATGAGCAGGATATCAGGATCTCCTACAACCGGACTGCTAAAGCCCTTGATTTCTCCTGCTTCCTTATCAAAAGCAAGATCCAGAGATATTGGACCTTCCACAATACAATTCTTGATATCACCAGCTTCACAAAGTCTCTTAAGCTCAGCTGCATCCAAGGTTTCCTGCATCTTTGGATTAACAACCTCTACTGCAGTCAGAGCTGCAACCTTCGGCTCTTTATATCCAAGGCTGTTCATAGCATCTACAACGTTGTTAAGGATTGCTTTCTTCTGAGCAAGATCAGGATTCGGAACGATTGCAGAATCTGTTACAGCAAATACCTTGTGGTAAGCAGGAGCCTGTACAAACAGTACGTGAGAAAGCAATTCACCCTTCATTATGCTTTGATCCTTGTTCAAAACGGATTTAATTAATGCAGCCGTCTGAACATTGCCCTTCATCAATATGTCCACTCTTTTTTCACGAACTAGCCGAACTGCAACTTCAGAAGGATTTTCACCTCCATCAAGAATTTCATATTCAGCAGAGTCCTCTCCCAAATCACTAAGAATTTCTTTGATGCGTTCGATATTACCTACCAAATGAACAGCAACCAGACCTTCTTTTTTAGCATTACAAACAGCTTCAAGTGTATGAGCTTCATCAGCACCTGCAACTACTAGTCTCTTTTTATTAGAAGATTTTCCTGTGCTGTGAATTATTTCATCAAGAGATTTAAAAATCATGTTTCAATCCTTCCTTCAAAAGTAAAATTTACATAGCCCATATTTCTTCTGGTGTTGGACTTGGAGCATCCTTGATTATATATGAAACTCGTGTTGTGTTCATCAGATGCTTATAGGTTAAGTTTTCAGATATACTATTGTTGCCCCATGAGCCGCAGCCAATGGAAATTGTAGGATTCAGACCATTTGTGAAAGTATTGCCTGCAACATTACTGTTGGCTTGGCAAACCATAAAACGACAAACAGGAATCTGATTACCCGCATTTAGTATATTATCATCATTATTAGAATATATGCCGGAAGAATGGCCAGCACCTTCCATCATCAAATTTGTTTTAGCTATCTTTATAGCATCGTCAAAATCATTATAAGTATAGCAGCGAATGATAGGGCACATTATTTCACGACACAATACATCTTCACGACCACATTTGTTAAGATTAACCATGAGCAGCTTTGTACCTTCAGGTACTTCAACACCAGCATACTTAGCTACTTCTTCTGCAGGATGCCCGACTATGTCTACGTTTATTGGGCCATCGAAGCCTTTTTGAAATATAGCTTCACGCAGCTTCTGAACATCAGCTGGATCTTTAATCATGTATGCGCCTTGTTTTTCGAATAGGTTAACTATTTCATCAGCTTTCTCTTGCGGCATAATGAGAGACTGCTCCCCTGTACAAGGCATACCATTATCATACATACGACTGCCCATTATCTTTGCAACCATCAACGGATAGTTGTCGTAATCTCTATCAACAATAATTTGAACATTTCCAGGTCCTACGCCGTAAGAGGGCTTGCCACTGGAATATGCTGCTTTAACCATCGCACTGCCGCCAGTAGCAACAATAACGTCTGCCTTTTTCATAAGTTCATCTGTCAATGGCAGAGAAGGTTCTTCTATAGACTGAATCAGATTTTCAGGACCTCCAAGAGCAATGATAGCTTCATTCATCAAAGCTACAGCGTGTGATGTACACTTTTTTGCCTTGGGATGAGGAGAAACAATAACAGCATTACGGCACTTAACAGCGCACATAGAATTACCAATAGCTGTTGTTGTAGGATTGGTTGTAGGAGTTAAGCAAGCTACTACTCCAACTGGCTTAGCAAATGTATAGATTCCGTTAGCTTCGTCTATATCAATTAAGCC
>JAQSYD010000060.1 GCA_029256325.1 Clostridia bacterium | reverse complement strand
GAAGAGGGAAGTGACAAAACCTGGCAATTCCAGGGCAGCAGCATGAGGGATTTTGCTTTCGTTGCAAACAAAGATTTTAAGGTTGCAGAACAAACAGTGGATGGAACAATAGTAAAGTCGTATTATTACAAGGAAGATGAGAAAAGAGGCAAGGATGCACTTGATATAGGAGTTAGTTCTATTGAGATATTCAATGAAAAATATGGAAAGTATCCATATCCAACATATTCCGTAGTAGAGACCGTTTTCCCCAGCGGTATGGAATATCCGGGGTTGGTTTATATCAGCGATAATTATTATAAGACCTTTTCAAATAGAGATCTTCTCACCATAGTGATCGTACATGAAACTGCACACCAATGGTGGTACAGCTTGGTTGGAAATGACCAAATCGACGAAGCATGGCTGGATGAAGGGTTTGCAACTTATTCTGAAAGTATATATATTGAAAATGCTTTAAGTGTTGCAAGAGGTAAAAGCTATTTCAATAACAGTGTAGAAGAAAGGCATAACGAAGTCATTGCAGATCAGGTTATAGACGGCGTTGTTGTAAGAGGATTGGAGGATTTCCGCAATTGGGATGATTATGGTCCAACAGTTTATACAAGAGGAGCAGTAGTTTTAAATGAATTGAGAAACAAACTTGGGGATGAAAAGTTCTTCCAGGTTATGCAGGAATACTTCAAGGAATATGAATTTAAAATTGCGTCAACAGAGGATTTTATCAATATAAGTGAAAAAGTAGCCGGCCAGCCATTGGATGATTTTTTCAATACTTGGCTATATGCTAAATAACTAAAAAGCTACATTTATTAACAGACATAAATAAAGTTTAAATACAAAAAATAGATTTAATGATAAGACGTTTTATGGAAGGAGCAAATGCTTATGAGAGTTTTATTTGCTGTTTTGCTGTCGTGTATCTTATCATTAAATTTTTTTTTCTACTCAGATGAGCTGCTGGGTTATAGTGCCAACATAATTACTCAACATAATGCAAGTCAAGCAAGCTTAGATGGCTTAAGAAGTCTAGGGTATTATAGGAATGAATTTCAGGATGAAGATTTGAATTTTCGTAATGCCGTTTTACGCTTGCAAAGTGATAGCAATATTACAGCTGACGGAATTGCAGGTAAACAATTTCAAGCAGCTTTAGAGAAAAGATTGAATCAAGGGCAAAAAGTTGTTTACAAGGATTATGTAAAAGCGTCTCCCAGCAGTAAGATGTGGATTGCAGTAAACAAAAGCAAGAAAACACTTACTGTATATTGGAACAGGACAGCAATTAAGAAGTATCCCGTAGCTATAGGTAGAACAGGGTTTGTAACACCAGAAGGTAAATTTAGAATTAAAGCAAAGGTTATAAATCCAAAATGGTCCGGGGGTGGTCATGCAGAGCCTGTCAATGGAGGAGATAAAAATAATCCTTTAGGCTTTAGATGGCTAGGACTCTCTATCGGTAACAAAAACAAGTATGGAATACATGGAAATAACAATCCATATTCTATAGGACAGAACGTTTCCAGAGGATGTATAAGAATGCTGAATGCCGATGTAGAGGAATTATACAACACAGTAGGTAAAAATACGCCTGTATGGATAGGTTCAGATCAAGTACTTAGAAAATGGGGCGTGTATCAGAATAGTATTATAGATTAAAAACCGCCGAAAGGCGGTTTTTAAACAAAAAATGAAAAAAACTGCTATTTGCAGTTTAAATACTATATGGCAGGGGCAACAGGACTTGAACCCGTAACCAACGGTTTTGGAGACCGCTACTCTACCAATTGAGCTATACCCCTGTGAGACAATATTTATTATATAAAAAATCGAAGGGTTAGTCAACAAGTATTTTATGTTATTTAGTATTATTTATGTAAATTTATATATTTTTATTTGCAATATTAACGGATAGTCCTGTAAATGAGCCATTCTTTATGAGTTCATGCAGGGATGAAAAACAAGTTTGTGCCGGTATAGACCAAGTAAACCTTTGTGTAAAAATAAGTATATTATTCTAAATACTCAAAAGATATAATGATAATAGAATATATATATAAGGGGGCAAGTCAATGCACAGAGAAATGAGAAGAAAAGACAGACAAACTTCAACAGAAGCTGCAATGGATATTTTACAGCGCGGTGAATACGGCATATTAGCAACTTTGGGTGAAAACAACATGCCCTATGCGGTACCCTTAAGCTATGCCAATGTAGAAAATTGCATATATTTTCATTGTGCCAAGGTTGGACACAAACTAGACAACATCAAAGCCAATTCAAAGGTATCGTTTTGCGTGGTAGGAGACACAAAGGTCATACCGAATCAATTCAGTACTTCTTTTGAAAGTATTATTGCATTTGGCACTGCTGAGATTATTGAGGACAAAGAAAATGGAGGGGGATGCCTATATCAATAAAGATTTTAATTTGACCAGTGTTGTTAGAATACATATAGAGCATATTACAGGCAAACAAAGAGATGAATAATCTTGTAAAAAAAACTTTTATAACTTGTGCAAATATGGTAAAATTATAACAAAAGAATAGATAAATTGCACTAAAACCTTAATAGTATATGAAATAGGTTATTAGTGCAATTTATAAACAGCGGAATATGCTTTCGCACTTCGGCCTGTGGAATAAATCTATGGTTTGTAAGCCGTTTAGGGTATCATTGGAAACGATGGTGCCTCCCAATTGGAAAGGAGCAGCATACAAGTTTTTTTTGTGCTGCCTAAACTCTCCAAAGTGAGAGTTTTTTTATTGCTATTCAAAAAAATAGTAGGAGGGCAAAAATGAAAAGAAGAAGGTTCTTATTAACTTTTGTTACTGTATTCATGCTTACAGTAATATTGTCCGCATGTGCTGCAAATGAGCCAGCACCGACGGAAACACCTGCACCGGTTGAGAAAAAAGAAATCATATTGTCTACAACCACAAGTACACAGGATTCAGGCTTATTGGATTACCTGCTTCCTATATTCACAGAGGACACAGGCTATGAAATAAAAGTAGTGGCAGTAGGAACAGGACAAGCAATTAAAATGGGTGAGGATGGAGAAGCAGATGTACTGTTAGTCCATGCAAAGACATCTGAGGAAGAGTTTGTTAAAGCCGGCCATGGTATAAAGAGATATGATGTCATGTACAATGATTTTATATTAGTTGGCCCTAAGGATGAGGTAAAAGTAAAAGATAACTCGAAAGGTAAAGTCCTTGCAGCTTTGAAATACATAAATGACAGCAAAATTAAATTTATTTCTAGAGGAGATGACTCCGGCACGCACAAGGCTGAGTTAAAGTTATGGAAGGCTGCTGTAGTTGAGCCTGCAGGAGATTGGTATATATCGGCGGGAAAAGGCATGGGTGCTGTCATTCAAATGGCGGATGAGATGAAGGCTTATACTTTAACGGATAGAGCAACCTATCTTTCTATGAGAGACAAAGTAAATCTCGATATAACTGTAGAACAGGATCCCGCATTATACAACCAATACGGAGTCATTGCTGTGAATCCAGATAAGAATGATAAAATTAATAGCGAGGGTGCAGAAGCTTTTGTTGATTGGATACTTTCAGAAAAGGTCCAAATGCTTATTGGAGAATTTGGCGTAGAGGAGTTTGGACAATCCTTATTTATACCCAATGCTAGTAAGTAAAAATAAATAACCTTAACTGGTAAATGGATGCATAAGCTTATGCATCCATTTTTATGGTATAATTTGTATAACAATATTAAAGGGGGAGATTACTTTGAATGAAACGATAAGGCTTTTGAACCAAAGAAAATCAGTGAGAGCTTACGAAGACAAACCAATCCCTGCAGAAGTGAAGGAAGAAATCATTAAATCTGCTATGAGAGCTCCTACAGCAGGAAATATGATGTTGTACAGCATTATAGACATTACGGATCAAACCATCAAGGATAGGTTGGCAGAAAGCTGCGATCATCAGCCCTTTATTGCACAAGCACCTTTGGTACTCATGTTTTTTGCGGACTATCAACGCTGGTATGACTATTTTAAAGTTTGTGGCGTGACAGATGCTTTGGGAATACGCGAGGATGAGGTTAGAACGCCGGAAGAAGGAGATTTGATGTTAGCCTGCAGTGATGCATTAATTGCAGCTCAAAACGCCGTTGTGGCAGCAGAAGCTTTAGGTTTAGGATCCTGTTATATTGGAGATATTATTGAAAATTACGAATTACATAAAGAACTGTTAAATCTTCCTGACTATGTATTTCCTATCTCTATGATAGTTTTTGGCTATCCGACAGAACAGCAAAAAGAAAGACAACAGCCGGAACGCTATGACAAAAAATTTATTTTATTTGAGAACACATACAAGCAGCTTGACAAGGACGATTTTAATGAAATGTATGCGAATACCCATGAACGAATGAAAAGCTTTCATGGCGGCAAATTGGAAAAGAGTGCTGGAGAGATTATGTACACAAAGAAATATACAGCTGACTTTACAAAGGAAATGAATAGATCTGCCAGAGCGGCAATGAAGATGTGGCAGCAAAAAACGAAGAAATAATCTTTAATTGACAGCTATAGGAAGATTAGACGAGTTATGATGATATATCATAAAAAAATCGTTCAATTCAATAAAATGTCTGGACATTTTGATGAATTAGGCATATTATAATAAATGAAGATATGTTGCAAAATAGACTTATCATTTGCATAAGCAGTAGAAGCATCTGCATATGTATTATCGGATATGAAATTTTTATAACATATGAATCAATATTAATTTTTCTGTTAAACATCTAGTTAGGTGAGGCTACTACACGGATACATGCTGCTGCTCAGAAAAGTCGAGAGACTCCAACGAGTCAACAGGTACTACCGAATCAAGGTTTTATCTAATGCAGCCGGGCGAATTGCCCTATGCCGCGCAGTGCTAAAGCTCAACGTATGGAGATGGGTTTTTTGAGCCATGCAATCTCTTACGTTGTCGTAGGAGATTTTTTTATTTGAACCTGCGAAAATCAAGAAAACATTCACAATTTAGTACCAAAGGTACATTTCATTGCGGAAGGCAATTATCTTATTTTGTTTGAGGAAAGTGTGGTGATGGCTATGGATTCAAGTCCTTTACCGGGGAATAAACAGAGAAGTACTATAAAGAAAATTGAATATGCAGCCGTCACCATAGGTTTGGTGCGGCTCCTGTAAAGGAGGTTTTACCATGAATGAACTGATATTTGAGCTTATTTCTCAGAATAAGCTTACAGATGCAAGACATGAACTAGAAGACATGAATATCGTTGACATAGCTCAGCTATTTGAAGAAATTGACAGACATCATATGATAAAGTTCTTTAGAATTCTTCCAAAGGACATTGCGGCGGATGTTTTCTCCTATATTCCCTCAGAGCTGCAAGCTTTTATTATTGAGTCAATTACAGATTTTGAAATTAAACACATCATTGATGATTTGTTTTTTGACGATACAGTAGACTTGATTGAGGAAATGCCTGCAGTTGTTGTCAAGAAGGTATTAAAAAATACGGATGAGAATATGAGAAAGCTCATTAATCAATTTTTGAATTATCCTGAGGATTCTGCCGGCAGTATCATGACAATTGAGTTTGTTGACTTAAAAAAGGAAATGACTGCAAAACAAGCCTTAGATCATATTAGAAAGACTGGAATCGATAAAGAAACCATCAACACCTGTTATGTTATTGATGCAAATAGAAAACTGGAAGGTATCGTATCGATCAGAAGACTCATTCTCAGCAATGCCGATGAGTTGGTTGAAGATATTATGGATACCGATATCATATATATCCATACCTATGATGACCAAGAAAAAATAGCCATGCTGTTTAAGAAATATGACTTGCTTTCTATGCCTGTCGTTGATAATGAAATTAGGCTTGTCGGTATCATCACAGTAGACGACGTAGTGGACATCATTGATCAGGAAAATACCGAAGATATTCATAAGATGGCTGCGATGGCACCATCAGAAGAGGAATATTTAAAATCCAGTGTATTCATGCTGGCAAAAAATAGAATTGTATGGCTGTTGGTTCTGATGATATCCGCAACGATTACAGGTAATATCATAAGTAAATTTCAAAATGTACTGCAGACAATTGTAATTTTAGCGACCTATATGCCTATGCTGATGAACACAGGGGGTAATGCAGGATCTCAATCTTCAACCCTTGCGATCAGAGGTTTAGCCCTGGGAGAAATAAGACCTCGTGATTATTATATGGTCATTTGGAAGGAATTCAGAGTCAGTATTTTAGTAGGTTTAGTTTTGGCATCAGTGAATTTCTTAAGAATTTTAATTTTCGATCAAGTTACAATCACAATTGGAATTGTTGTTTGTGTGAGTTTGTTTTTTACAGTTGTTATAGCAAAAATTGTAGGGGGATTGCTGCCGCTATTAGCGCAAAAGTTAAAGCTTGACCCCGCCATAATGGCAAGTCCATTGATTACGACGATTGTAGACGCCGTATCTTTAACAATTTACTTTACAATGTCTACTATGCTACTAGGCTTGTAAAGCATTGTAGCAAGCTACTAGGCCTATAAGGCATAGAAATAATATCACATATGAAATCAACCGCTCGAGAGAGCGGTTTTTTTATTGCAATCTAGGGGGATGCTGTGTTTGATGCTGTTCTTGTTTCAATTCATCAAATATATTGATGTTTTGAGACTGTTTGTTTTTTGTTTGCTGTATTTGAAAAAAGCTGGACATGAGTTTTTCAAATTCACCTACAGTTAATGGTTTTGCATGGCGCATGAGCTCATATCCGATTTGACCATTCGGTTCCAGGGTAGCCGTCTTCACATCAGCAATATTACTAATTCCTAGTTGTCTCAGCCTTATTTCCAGCTGGTCTACCGAAAATCGCAGTTTTTTCATTGTAGCTTCAACAATTTTTCCATCATGGATAACAACCTTTGATTTTCCCGTAATCATTTTTTCTATATAGTTAAATTTGATTTGCAGGTATTCTAATAGTATAAGCGTAGCTATAAATACAGCAGCCACTATAAAAGTTCTATAGGTAGATTTATTGGCTATTGGTTGAATCATAAGAGAGCCTATCGAGATCATAATAATTGTTTGTGCAACCGTCATCTGTGATATTGATTTTCTACCTGCCAATCTTAAAACAAATGTTCCATATAATACCAATAGAATTGAATTGAATATGAACTCCATGATATGACCTCCATTCTTTTTCAACAGCATCTTTTCATATAGTATGAGGTGATAAAGTACTTTAAATACTTTTGCTGTAAAATTTTATAGGGTGAAAATTATAAAATTTTAATATATTAAAGGAAAATGGAAAATCTTGATGAATCTTTTTAGGATAAGGGGAGTGAATATTTTGATATTTTATAGAGATCAAGAGATTATCATAAGAGATGTGATTCAAGAAGATGTGGTCAATCTGTTCACATGGTGGATAGACAGGGAGTTAAACAAGTATGATCCAAGGCCGATTCCATCAAGCAGTTACGAACTATTGCGAGAATGTGAGCACTTTTGCAGCAGATATGATTCAGAAGTGATGAATCATGATCCGAAACATAGAAAATACAAATATTTTATAATCTGTAATACACAGAATCAAATGATAGGCTTTGTAAACATTTTTAGTTTTGATGCTGAATGCAAACAGTGTGAATTAGGTGTAGAAATCGGAGATAAAAGATACTGGAGAAAAGGACTTGCACAGAAATCAGTACAAATAACCACAGAATATGTATTTGATAATATGGAAATTGAAAGAATTTATATAGAAACGGGAGAATTGAATATTCCGGCCATAAGACTTTTTGAGAAGCTAGGTTTTGCAACGTGCGGTGAAATTCTTGATGAAGGCTTTAAATTCATTACAATGGAGAAAATTAAGCAATCATAGCATGTATTGAGAATTGCTGCATAGCGTATATGGAAATTATTAAAATATAAGGTAAGCATATATGAGAGGTGAGTAAAATGTCCAATCATAATTTGATCATTTCACAAGGCAGCTTGGCAAAGGGTCAGCTGGATAACACCGTTGTACTTATTACGGGAGGAGGCGGAGGAATCGGTCTGGAAGCAGCCAGGTCTCTGTTGTGGCTAGGTGCCAAAGTTGTGATAGCTGAAATTGACAAGAAAAAAGGATTGCAGGCAGAAAAGCTATTACAGAAAGCATTTGGATCAGATAAAGTATGCTGTTTTTATACGGATATCAGCAGAGAAAACAGTATAAAACGCTTATATTATAATGTTATACATAAGTTTGGCAAAGTGGATGCTATTATAAACAATGCAACTGTAGCACCTACAGGAGCAGTTCATAAAGTAGGAATTCAAACATGGGATAACAGCTATAAAGTAAATCTTCGCGGGCCTGTGCTATTAACAACTTATTTTTTACCCGATATGCTTAAAAGAAAATCAGGCTGCCTCGTATTTGTACCATCTTCCGGTGCAGCTCCATATTTAGGTGCCTATGAAATATTTAAGACGTCTCAAGTAGAGCTTTGCAATACCTTGGCTGGTGAGTTAGAGAACTCAGGGGTCAATGTCTTTTCAATAGGTCCTGGTATTGTGAAGACTGAAACGGCAGATGCTGCGATACATGAAATTGCACACCTATATAAAAAAAGTGTAGATGAATTTTATAAAATGAGTGAAAAGATGATGTTGACTGTAGAACAAGCAGGGGCAGGTTTTGCAGCTTCTATAGCCTTGGCGGATAAATACAACGGCTTGGAAGTAAGCTCATTCCAAGCATTGATTGATATTGGCATACACATTGAAGAAGATCATATCAAAGAAGAGATAGAATTGTCTGCAGATCAAAAGTCCATTATCATAGAAATGTTTGCTTTCATCAAGAAAACCTTGGAAGAACAGTCTGAAGGCTGGAGAAGCAGACCTGTTTTCGAAAGACAATGGGTGTTGAGGGATTTCAAAAAGTATACTGGGTTTCCCCCTGAATACTTTATAGAAAACAATATACACTTTGAGGTCAAACTTCAGCAAAATAACTTGACGAAAAGCGATATAAAAAAACTGCAATTAGATAAGCTTCATTCATACTATTTGCATCAACTCGTTCTGTTGAGAGATTATGAAAAAAATCAGAATAAGCTGCAAGAATATACAGAAGCCATAACAAGCTGGATCAGTGCAATTGAAGAGTTTAACAAGTATTTAGAAGAAAGCTGGAAATAATAATATTACTTTCTGCAAAAGCTTCATTTAGGATATTAATAATAAGGAAAAGGGTGAGATATTTACATAATAAATATTATGTAAATATCTTTATGTTTTTTCATATTATTTTTGATATAATGAGATAAAAAAGATACGAGGTATTATATGAAACGAATTATTGTATTAGTCATGATAGCGGTGATACTATTTGGCTTAACGGGTTGCAGTGGAAATGCAGCTCTTTCTGATGACAGGTCAAGCAATGGTCAAAACCAGTCTGAAGAAGGCTATGGGAACTTGGAGCAGGAGGAAGCCAAGAAAAATATGGATGCAGACAAAAGCATCATTCTGCTAGATGTTAGGACGCCGGAAGAATACGCTGAAGTCCATATACCAGGCAGTATCCTAATTCCCTTGGATACCATCCAAAAGGAAGCGATGAACAAATTGCCTGATAAGGATGCAACAATTTACGTTTACTGCAGAAGTGGCAATAGAAGTGCATCAGCATCGAAAATTTTAGTTGATTTAGGCTATAAAAATATTTATAACATAGGAGGCATTGCAACTTGGCCTTATGAAACTAAAAAGTAAGGAAATAAGGTTTGTTATCATTCAAAAAAAACCCTTATACACACTAAATAATTTATATGGAATAACTTGCGATCAAGCATAATATAAACTAATATCATATTTTCTAATAACTGTTCTATTAAAGGGGTTGAAATAATGAAAAGAAAGTACAGCATGATACTTGCTGTTATATTGCTTCTGTTGATATCCATCTTATCCTCCTGTTCTGTTGAAAGCACCGTGAACCCGGAACAACCGACAACACAAAAACCAACAGCTGCACTGAAGGTTCATTTTATTGATGTGGGACAAGGAGACAGTATCTTCATACAACTTGCCAACGGAGAGACTGTATTAATCGATGGCGGCAATAAAGCGGATGCAGAGGTCATAATGAATTACTTACAAAGCTTGAATGTAAAAATGATTGATTATTTAATAGCGACGCATCCTCATGAGGATCATATCGGGTCCTTGCCTGCCATCATTAGAGATTTTAGTATAGGCAGTATCTATATGCCAAAGGTTACGGCAAATACAAAGATATTTGAAGATTTACTGCTGTCAATCAAGGCAAAGGGATATAAAATCAATACAGCAGCTGCCGGGGTTAAGATCATCGACACTAAGGAGACCCAGCTGACGATACTAGCACCAAACTCAGCGGAGTATGATGATATGAACAATTATTCTGCAGTGGCGAAACTGGTATATAGGAATACTTCTTTTCTATTTACAGGAGATGCAGAGGATGTATCAGAGAAGGAGATTTTAAAGAATAACTATGATTTGAAAGCAGATGTGATTAAAGTAGGACATCACGGTGGAAGGACTTCAAATACAGAGGATTTTTTATCTAAGGCAGCACCGGACTATGCCGTTATTTCTGTTGGTAAGGACAACGATTACGGACATCCCCATGCAGAAACGATTGAGAGACTCAGTGCTTTGAATTTAAAGATTTTTAGAACGGATGAGCAGGGGACGATTGTAGCAAGCTCTGATGGAAATTCAGTGACGATAGATAAAGCACCCATTGCAGTAAAATCAAGTTCTACATTATCCTCAGAATTTTATATTGGAAATAAAAACAGTAAGATTTATCATTTGACCACCTGTTCTGGCCTGCCAAAGCTTGAAAACCAAGTAAAGCTTACATCAAAATCAGAAGCGCAAAGCGGCGGCTATGAGCCCTGTAAAATATGCAAACCATAGGAGGAAAATACGTTGAAGTATATCATTGACAGATTTGAAGGAAGCTATGCTGTCTGTGAAGATGAGTATGGCAATATGAAACATTTGGACAGAGATAAGCTTCCAAGTTCAGCAGTTGAAGGTGATGTCATCGTTCTTTATTTGAATAGTTATCATATTGATGAAAATGAAACCAGCAAGCGTAAAAAAAACATACAAAGCTTAGCAGATGAGCTTTGGTCAGAGTAATTATGGTAATAAATCCAAGGATTTCCTTGGGTTTTTTATTTTTTATGCAAGTTTATAAATATATTTACATAATATGTGATTAAATGGAGGAAAATGTCATATGGCGTCGAATATAACGTACAATCTAATTATAATATTTTAAATCGGGGGATAACATGATGAAGAAATTACGAAAGTTAAAACTGCAAAGAACAATACAAACGAAGCTGATATCTGTAGCATCGGTGCTATTGATCCTTCCTTTGTTGGTAACTGGTATACTTAGTTATCAGATTGCAAAGACAGAACTGAATAAAAAAGGAGAAATAGCACTAAAGAACAGTGTTAAGCAAGCGATTCAAATCATTGATTCACAACAAAGAGAGGTTGCATTGGGCCACGTATCATTGGCAGACGCACAAGAGCAAGTAAAGGTTTATTTGCTGGGTGAAAAAAGCAGCGAAGGAAAAAGACCAATTAATAAGAATATCGACTTGGGTAAAAACGGTTATTTTGTAGCCTATGATGAAAAAGGATTAGAGATAGCACATCCTTCCTTGGAAGGTCAGAACGTGTGGGAAGTAGAAGATAAGAGTGGAACGGGTTATAAGTTTGTACAGGAACAAATTAGAATTGGGATGAATGGCGGAGGCTTTTTAATATACAATTGGACACTGCCGGGTTCAGAGCAAATTGCTCAAAAGATATCATATCAAGAGCAAGACCCACATTGGGGATGGATTATTTCAGCAGGATCCTATATGCAAGATTTTAATGAAGGCTCCAACAAAATTTTAAAACTATTGCTTATAATTCTAGCTGCTTCCTTATCTGTAGGCTTTGCTGCAATCATTATATTTGCAAGACATATTTCAATACCTATAAAAAAAATCAGCAGCAGCTTAGAAGAGGTTTCAAAGGGTAATCTGCAAATAGATGAAATAAAGATTAAAAATACGGATGAAACAGGAAATTTAGCGAATTCCTTTAACACCATGCTTAAAAATATGAGGGGATTAATTTCTACGATAAAAAGTTCATCTACTACTGTAATGAAATACTCGGATTCCTTAGCTAACATTACACAAGAAACCTCAAGAGCAATCAATGAAGTAGCTACAACGATACAAGAAGTGGCGCAAGCAGTAAGCGAAGAGGCTACCAGTACTGAACAGGCCGTGAGCAAGGTTGATTTACTGGCAAAAAATATTGAAATTGTAACAAATGCCACCGTTAATATGAATCATTTAAGCACAGATACAAATGTTTTAAGCGACAAAGGATTAAAAGCAGTTGAAACACTGTTAAATACAACAGAAAAGAATAATAATGCAACAGATAGAATAAGCGAAGTAATTATCAAAGTCAATGAAAGCAGCAATAAAATCCATGTAATCACAGAAACCATCACGCAGATCGCACAACAAACAAACCTATTGGCTTTAAATGCATCCATAGAAGCGGCAAGAGCCGGTGAAGCAGGTAGAGGCTTTGCAGTTGTGGCAGATGAAATCAGAAAGCTGGCAGAACAATCAGAAACAGCGGTTAAAGAGATCAAAGGAATCATTAGTGAAATACATCAATATTCTGATTCCTCTGTAGAAACGATGAACGATGTAAAGCTTGTTTCTAAGGACCAGAATACAGCTGTATCAGATACCATGAGTGCTTTTAAGGAAATTTCAAATTCTATCAAAACACTAATTCAGAATGTAAATGAAATTAGCCGCGAAAGTATGGCCATGCGCAGCATGAAGGATGAAATAGTCGCAAATATGGAGAACATATCTGCTTCAACACAGCAAACCTCGGCGGCAACGGAAGAAGTATCGGCTTCTTCAGAAGAGCAATTGGCTACCATTGAAGAAGTGTCAAGCCATGCGCAGGAGCTAAAAAACTTAAGCGTAGTACTTGAAAAAGCTATAGAAGAGTTCAAAATTTAAATACAACAAGAAAAGCCAAGCTTCGCGCTTGGCTTTTCTTGTTGTAATATGAACGATAGATTTATATTTACCTGTTCGCCATCAGAACTTATAGCTGTTTGTGAATACCCTTCATATTAAAGTAAATGTAATCTGTGCGTTTCGGCAATACAATTGGAAGTCTTGTGGTTAAAAATGTATCTGAGTAACCCATAATCTGAGCAACTTCCTCCGGTGCTGCTCCAAAGGTGAGCATGAAAGCTCCCAGGCTATTTCGGATACTGGAGGGCGAGAGGGCTTTAATGCCTGCCATCTTACAAGCATCCTTTATTACCAGTCTGACCCAATTTTGACTTATACGTTCTCCTTTTGCATTAACAAATATTGCATCCGACTCATTTGCAGAAATACTTTGCTCTTTGCCAAGCAATTCTCTATACTTCAGAAGTGTTTCCACCACATCTTCATGAAGCTTATTATAATAAGGCTTATGATGCTTTTGAATATAGATACCCAGCTCTCCGTTGGTATCACATATAATGCTGTTCCAATTTAAAGAAATAAAGTCTTTGATTTTTAAGCCAGTAGTGAACAGAACCTGCAGCATCGCATAATCCCTTAAGTTCAATGCTTTAGCAGCGTTCAACATTGATTCTGCTTCTTCAAAGGACAGAACCTTATCTTGGCGTATGCTTCGATCAATAGCCGGCTTTTCAAGGTTGTTAAAAGGATTCTCGGCAACCTTTTTTTGCTCCTTGAGATATTCATATAGTCTGTGAAGCTGAGAATAGATTCTTTCTATTGTAGCGGGAGCCTGTGGGCTGGGATATGCCTTGTCTGTATTGCTGATAAAATCATTACAAAGTGCAGAATCAACTTTGAATAAACTCTGATCAATATATTTTCTAAAAATGTTGAAGTCATAAGCATAGTTTTTTTCACTTCTTGGCTTATTACGAAAGTGTGACACAAAAAAACTGCATAAAACACTGTATTCATCCGCTGTAAAAAAGTCTTTATTTAAATAATTACTCATAATATCTCCTTGAATTTGTACCAAAACATCCTATTAATATTATTTTACTGTAACATAGTAAGTTATGCAACAGTAAAATTGGCGGTTGTAAGTGTCTTCTCAAAAGAAGTTTCATGGCCGCCAACAGCGTATAAAGAATTCTTCAAATAAAAGTATGAATAACTACTATGCTTGGTATATGCTCTTGGATTCAGGAGTCTGCATAATTGCAAAAAGCTTGAAGGATACGTTGATTACTGCTTCATAAGAATCCTTATATAGCAGCACCTGCTGCATCAGCTATCAAGTAATAATAAAGTTTAGATGTTTCTCTTCAGTTTTTTCAATTATAGGAAATATGTTATAATAGAATTGTTAACATAAAGTTGTTACAATATAGATATCATTGAACATATAAACTAAGGTAAATAGAATGAATGGAGGAACAAAGGTTGAAGAAGTTTATTATGATATTACTGACATTAACAATAGCTTTATCATCAGTGGTACATGCTGATGGTACAATGATAAATGACATAGATCAAAGTTCAAGCTATGCCAAAAATGCAATAATTTATCTTGCACAGAAAGGTATAATCAGCGGAGACCAAAATGGCAATTTTAATCCGAAGAAATCCGTTACCAGAGTTGAAATGGTCGTATTAATGGCAAAAGCAATGAATTTGGATACATCAAAGACACCAGAAAAGGCTACTTTTATGGATGTTCCTGTAAACAATTGGGCTGCCAGATATGTAGAAGCTGCATATCAACAAGGTATCATAACAGGAATTAGCGCAACAGAGTTCAAACCAAATGATAAAATTACCAGAGAACAAATGGCTGTGATTTTCATAAGAGCGCTTAAGCTCCTTGATAAAGATACAGCTATAGAAATTATAAATATTGACAGTTTTGGTGATAAAGCGAAAATATCAGCTTGGGCGCAAAAAGAGGTTGAGGTAGCAATTGAAGCCGGACTCATGAACGGTGTTTCCAGCAAAACCTTTGAGCCAAAGACGGCTGCCAATAAAGAACAATCAGCGGTTGTAATTGAAAGATTAATGAAAAACAAGGATGCCATAATATCGATATTTAAAGCTCCAGCCTCAGATGCCAATGCGCTGCATCCTGCATTGGAGAAGCTGGTGTTTGACGATTATGTAGGAGAAGTTAAAGCACAAGGTGAGATTAAGTTAAAAGACATAAAAACAAATAATTTCTCAAAAAGCAGTTTTGATATGACAGATAAAATAAACGATAATTATACTTCCTGGTCTTATGCCAAAGAAACTTCTGAAATAACTGGACAAGCACCGGAAATAGTAGAGTATGAATCAATTATAATGAATAAAAAATATTATGAAAAAGACTTTGCAGACAAAAAATGGACGCAAATAGAGCTTGAATCAGGTCTCGTATATGCCTATGCTCCTTTCTTTGATCCAATATTTGAAAATGAAGAAGTGTGGAGCACAGATATGAATGCAGTATTATTTGAGAATTTCAATAGAATTGATGTTAAAAATGAAGGTACAGTATATATCAGCGGCGTACCGGCAGCAAAATATGCAATGGTATTTGATGTAAACACCATCAAAAATACAATGCCTGATGATGAGTATGCAATCGTGAAAGAATTTGCGGACAATGCTTTTCAAGGCAAGTTGAATTACCGATATGAATTTTATGTAGCAAATAATCATGTGATCAAGCAAAGCTTTGAGTTTGATGGAAATGTTGTTGATGCAGAAACAGGCAACACATTAAACTATCACTCCTTCACAAATATGTTTTATAAAAATATTGGCAAGCAGTCTGTAATAACAGCACCTGCAGCATCAGCAATAAAATCTGTGACAAAGTAGTATTATTATAAGTCGATAATTAATAAAGTGCATCCCAAACATTAGCATATCAAATGTTTGAGGTGCACTTTATTTATTAAATTTCTAATAAAATTTAACAGAATAAGCAGGAAGTATATGGTAAAATGTAAGTGAAGATTATTTATTCTATATAAGATGAATAGAATGAGGACATCATCAAATGTATGACAGTTAAAGGGGAGATCATTGATGAGATTTACTAGATCCCTAGCACTATCCCTAGTTTTTGTATTGCTGTTAACTAGCTGCAGTACATCTGATAATAGAGTACTTCAAGAGGAAAATGATCAGTTAAAGCAAAAGATTGCAGATATAGAGTTAGAGCGAGATGATTATAAAAACAGACTTGAAGCATATGATAAATTGACATATAAGGGTGACATGGTACCTAGTATCATGTATTCTGACTATGAACAAACGCTGAGACTTATCATGTCTGAGGGTGACCTTCACATTAGCTTTGGAGTTGGATCACCTATTGTAAATAAAATTATGCCAAATACAGTAGTAAAAGTTTTGGATGCTGGTTTAGTAGAGGGCGAAGAATTGTGGTTGTATGTTGAAATTCCTGTTTATGACATACCTGCCCATTATAAAGGCTGGATAAAAGAATCTGAAACTGTTGAGCTTACAAAAGAGAATAAGAAACTGGGCTATGATAGTGTTACTATAAAAGAAGGGGTAGCCGTGTATACCTGTGATACGTTTGAAGATATACAGAAAACCAAAGCAGAGAAAGCGCCCTATGAAATGAGTGTTCGAATTGAGAAATTAATGAGTGGCTATGCTTACGTATTCTTTGCAGGTGGTTGGAACTTTTGGGTAAAGGAAGAAGATATCATCTATGCCTATGATTTACTAAATTAAGATAACAATTGGAGGTGCAAACTTGAAAAATAGTTATATAATTCTTATATCAGCTATCATTTTATCACTTGCAATGATTTTCAGTGCCATAAATATTAGCAGTGCAATTAATAAAACAGCATTGTCAAGGATTCAGGATAATGCTACACAAACCCTGTTGTTGAATGCAGAGCAAGCAGCTGAATATATAGGTATTTCGGTAGATGTGTTAGTATCTAAAATTAAGAGAGAAAAAATTGAGAAGTATGATTTGACTGTATATGACACATATAGATTTATACCCTTTTTAGAGATTGACGGGGTTATGTATTTTACAAAAAGTGAGCTGGAGAAATGGGCAGAATATAAAACAAATAATCATTAAAACAGTCAGTATAATCATTTGTTTTAAAGGAAGTATTATATGAATAAGAAATTGTTGTTGATTTTTATAAGCGTTTTTATAATATCGATTTCATTCTTGGGTTATATAAAATATACGGATATAAAGATCAATGAATACGTAAAGTACTATCATGGTGATAGCTTAAAAAACTTTTTTAATGGTGAAGTTCAAGGGGAAGCTAAACTTGTTAGAGTTATAAAGCGTTCTCCCTTAGAGCTGATTATCATTATTAAGTGGGACAATTATAGAGGGTACGTTACTGTTCGAAATTGGTTGACCAAGGCACATGACAGCGGTGAAATAAGCATCTTTGATAAAACTAAATCCATAAGATTTTATGAGTAGTATACAGATAAAGGAGAAATAAAATTGAATAAACTAAATGATATAAATGAAATCAAAAGCATAGTTGCCAATCATAAAATTACATTGCTTTATATTACCTCAGAAAGCTGCAATGTTTGCAAGGTTATTTTCCCCAGATTAGAGGATTTGCTTGTTTCATATCCTGAAATAAAAGCTGTTAGAGCAGATATACAAGAGCTGCCATTGCTATCAGGGGAGTATAACGTATTTACAATACCTTGTATACTTGCTTTTGCTGATGGAAAGGAAATACTCAGGGAAGCAAGATATATAGACTTAGAGAAGCTGAGAGCACAGCTTGATAGAACATATCAACTATTATATGAGGAGTGATTGTGGTGGAAAAAAGGAAAAACTATTATACTGGAGCTGGTTTAGCAATTGGAACAGGTATTGGTGGTGCTATCGCAATGACCGCTTATGCAATTACAAGTAATCCTATATTTATAGCTTTTACGGGTGTAGGCACAGGCCTTGGTTTGGTCTTTGGTTCTGCACTGGATGCAAAATATAATAAGAAAAAGAATGATTTGAAGGAATAATAAACAAAAGCGAGATGAAATACAACAATGAGGTGACGGCATGGTCGTAAAAATTTTACACGATAGACAGGAAGTATATGAGTTTTTAAAGGATAAATCAAGATATGATTACTTGTATGAATTCTATGATCTGGAAGAAAGAAATTGGGAAAATGTCATATGCTACGGATTGCTTGATGGTAAAGAAATAAAGCAGATTGCAATGTTATTGATAGATTATGATATTCCTGTTTTGCTTGCTGCCAGTTATCAAGAAGGAATGTATAGTGTTGAACTGCTTAAGAATATAAAAATATTTTTACCCTCGCATTTCTATACCCATATAGATAAGGAAACATTGGATAGCGTATTTATTAGCAATCATATAACAAACCTACAGGAATATATGAATATGGGGTTAGAGGATTCAGGACTATATCACACTGAAAGTAAAGCTGTACGATTGGGCTATGAGCACATAGGTGATATTAGAAGCTTAATGGCAGAGAGTTATCCTGAAGCAGGACTGTATGATAGAATGATCAAGCTGGGAAGAAACTTTGGAATATACAGCGGCAGCAAGCTGGTCAGCTTTGCAGGAATACATGCTTATTCTGAAGAACATCAAGTTGCGGCTGTCGCTCACGTCACAACCCACCCTGAATTTCGCAGGCAGGGATTTGCAGAAATGGTAATAGGATCCTTGATAAAGGATTTACAGGGCGATATTCAGTATATTGGCTTAAATGTAAAAACAGATAACATCCATGCCATTAACTGCTATAAAAAACTAGGGTTTAAGGAATTTGGCAGATTTGTAGCCTGTGAGGTAAGTCAATAGTATAAAAAGGAGGTTTTTTTATGTTTAGAAAGGCATATACAGCAGAAGGTGCAGTATCGGTAGGACCCTATTCCCATGGTGTGGAGGCAGGAGATTTTGTATATCTATCCGGTCAGACGCCACTTGATACTGCTACAGGAAGGCTCGTAGAGGGTGATATTGGTGCTCAAACGGAGCAGTGCTT
>JAQSYD010000059.1 GCA_029256325.1 Clostridia bacterium | reverse complement strand
AAGAAATTGAATATACCCAGGGCTACACTTTATAGAAAAATTGAAGAATATGGGTTGGAAATGGATATTTAAATTGTAACAAAATAAAACAAGTGTAACATTTCTATGCAATCATATGAAATATGGATGAATGAACACAGGCAAAGGCCTGTGTTTTTCTTATTTTACAGCTGCCCCATAAGTGGCATAGAAATTGCTTAAATATATATAGAAATGTAGCTTTAGATTTAATATCATATATCATTTTTAAAAGGAGGTAGAGCTATGAAAAAACATGTAGGAATTGCAGGTCTCGGTTTTTACACACCTGATACCTTCATGACGGCTAAGGAAATATCGGATGCAACAGGAGGCGTATGGAGTGAAGAGGCTGTCATAGAAAAACTAGGCATTATAAAAAAACCTATACCTGGACCGGATGATGGCACACAGGAGATGGGGTATAGGGCTGCTAAAGCTGCCTTAGAAAAATATAATATGGATCCCCTTGATATTGACTTGATTATTTGTATTGGTGAGGAATGGAAGGAGTATCCTCTTACCACTTCAGCAATCTATATCCAGGAGAAGCTAGGTGCTTACAACGCCTATGGATTTGACATTCAGCAGAGATGTTGTACATGTATAACTGCCATGAAGGTTGCAAAGGACATGATGCAAAACGATGACAGTATAAACACTGCGCTTATATGTGGTGGATATAGGAATGGGGACTTTATAGACTATAAAAACAACAGAGTAAGCTTCATGTTCAATTTAGGTGCTGCCGGTGCAGCCATGATACTTAAAAAGGATTTGGGAAGAAATGAGCTTTTGGAATCTTCCATCATGAGCGATGGATCATTTGCAAGGGATGCAGGAGTAAGATTTGGGGGTACTGTTCATCCCATAACGCCGGAAAATGCAGTGGAAGCGCAAAAATCCTTGGATATATTTGATGTGGAAGGAATGAAGAAGAGATTAAATGAGAAATCAGAGGCTAATTTCCTTGCTGTCGTCAGAGCAGCCTTAAGTAAAAGCGGATATTCTCAGGAAGATCTGAACTATTTGGCCATACTTCATTTTAAACGTTCCGCTCACAAACATATGTTGGACGAACTGGGTCTCGATATGTCGCAGTCTGTATACCTTGAGGACTATGGACACCTTGGACAGCTTGACCAGATACTTTCTCTGATGCTTGGTCTTGAGCAAGGCAAAATAAAAGATGGAGATATTGTAGCTACAGTAGGTGCCGGAATCGGATACGCATGGGCAGCAAATGTTATTAAATGGGGTCCTGTACAGGACTAAGGAGGATGAATAGATGAATTATCAAGAAGAGTATAAAAGCAAACTGATCGATATAGATAAAGTCTTGGAAATGGTTGAGTCCGATACAGACATCGTTGTATCCCTTGCTGCGGCAGAACCCATGGGATTTATGAGCAGACTCCATGAGGTTGCAGATAGAGTCCAAAATGTAAATGTACTTACATGCTTGAATGTAGGGGATTACAAGTTTATGTCAGATCCCGCAATGAAAGGCCGTTTTACAAACGCAGCATGGTTTTATACAGCATCCTTGAGGAAAGAACATCCTCTAGGGACTATATCTTATGTGCCAAACCATACGCACAAGGCTGCACTGGATAGATTAACATACAGAAGACCCCATATTTTCGTAGGTTCATCCGCACCTATGGATAAGCATGGATATCTGAATCTTTCTTTATCTGCCACTTATGAGAGAGAATTTATAGAGCAAGCAGATATCGTCATACTTGAAGTTAATAAAAACTATCCTACAACGAATGGAGATACGTATATTCCGATCCGTGATGTTGATTTTATTTATGAAACAGATAGGCCGGTTCCTATCACTCCATATCCGCCGATATCTGACAAGGATAAGATCATTGGACAGTATATTGCTGACCTGGTCGAAGACGGTGCAACAATACAATTAGGTATAGGTGGAATCCCTAATGCTGTAGGACTTGCATTAAAGGACAAGAAGGAGCTGGGGGTTCATACAGAGCTTATCAATGATACCATGATTGACCTCTATGAGCAGGGCGTTATCACAAACAGCAGAAAGACAATCAATAAAGGAAAATTTGTTACAACAATGATCGTTGGGGGTCAAAGACTATATGACTTTGTTGACCATAACCCTGCAGTAGAAGTAAAACGTGGTTCCTATATCAATGATCCTAAAATTATTGCACAGAATTATAAAATGACTTCCATAAATACGACCCTTGAGATAGATCTGTCCGGACAATGTGCTTCAGAGTCCATAGGCCATGTACAATTCAGCGGTACCGGCGGCCAGTCCGATACTGCAAGAGGTGCTCAAGCCAGTGAAGGTGGTAAATCCATCATTGCTCTTTATTCAACATATTTTAATAAAAAGGCAAATGAGGAAGTATCCAAAATCGTTCCATTCCTCACCCAAGGAGCAGCTGTATCACTGCAGCGGAATGATGTAGGCTATGTTGTTACTGAATATGGCGTTGCTCCGCTTCGAGGACGAACAATGAAGGAGCGGGTCAGCAATCTAATCGCTATTGCCCATCCCAACTTCAGAGCTGATCTAAGGAAGGAAGCAGAAAAATACATGCTTTGGTAGACTAGTTCATATTTGAAAGAGGGTGGTGCAATGGTAGGTAAATCTATAGATGAGATCAAACTTGGTGACAGAGCTTATGTGGAGAAGACTATAAGCGAAGCCGATGTATACCTTTATGCAGGGATTACAGGAGACTTCAACCCGGCACATGTGAATGAGGTTGAAGCGGAGAAAACAATATTCAAAGGCAGAATAGCCCATGGGTTGTTATCGGCAGGTTTAATTTCAGCAGTTTTAGGCACGCAGCTTCCCGGTCCCGGAACAATATACCTAAGTCAGGAGCTAAAGTTTTCAGCCCCGGTCAGAATTGGTGATACCATAAAGGCTGAAGTTGAAGTAGTGGATATCGTCATAGAAAAAGAAAGGATCAAGCTTAGGACGTGCTGCTATAACCAGGAAGGAAAAATGGTTATAGATGGAACTGCCATCGTTATGCCAAGGAAAAAATAGTAAACAAAATTTAATTATATTATAGGAGGTTAGAAATCATGAGATTAGAAGGTAAAGTTGCTATCATTACAGGTTCAGCCAGGGGTTTAGGAAAGGCTACAGCATTAAAGTTCGTTAAAGAAGGTGCTAAGGCAGTTGTATGTGATGTTAATATAGATCAGGTGAATGAGACTGTAGCAGAAATTAAAGCACTAGGCGGAGAGGCCATCGGTCTAAAGGTTGATGTAACAAATAGAGAAAGCGTACAAAAACTTATTGATGATACAGTAGCAGCTTTCGGTAAGCTTGATATCATCGTCAATAACGCAGGCATCACTGCAGACAGCACGCTTTTGAAGATGAAAGAAGAAGATTTTGATAAGGTTATCAATGTAAACTTAAAGGGTGTTTTCAACTGTGCCCAAGCAGCAGCAACATATATGGCAGCGCATGGCGGCGGCGTTATACTTAGTGCATCCTCCGTGGTAGGCTTGTATGGCAATTTTGGACAGACGAACTATGCAGCAACAAAATGGGCTGTTATAGGAATGACTAAAACATGGGCGAAAGAGCTTGCAAAGAAGGGCATCCGCGTAAATGCAGTTGCTCCTGGATTTATTGAGTCACCCATGACAGAAAAAATGCCTGAAGATGTGCTTGATGGCATGAAGAATAAGTCTCCAATGAAAGCTTTAGGAAAAGCTGAAGATGTTGCAGACGCATACTGCTTCCTGGCATCAGATGAAGCTAAATATATTACTGGTACAGTTTTAAGTGTAGATGGTGGAGTCGTACTGTAAGCAGCCAATGATCTGGTTGCGTCTATGTAAAGGTGAAGGTATTTTTCCAATACAACTATAAATAAATATTAAATTGAAAGCTTATATTTAGATTCGTAGTCTGAATATAAGCCTTTTGTTTTACATTAAATGACTAATGAGTATACACTAAGTGATTATCGCACTAATAATTGAAAGATTTAAAAGGAATTTGTTATTTCCTGGGGAAACTATTAATAAAAGTAACTTTTAGAGTATTATAAATAATATATTAAAGCTTAGAATATGGCACGGTGAACCGTATCACAAGTGAGGGCGTTTTTTACTCTAGGTGCTGATATTACTTGATTATAACTTTCTTATATGTGAAAACACCGTATCAATAGTAATAAAATAAGTTTAGCAATATGTAAACGGTTGACAGTCTGTTTATCCATATGCTACCATATAACATAATTATTTATAAAATAACGTATGTAAGGTATAAACTGCAGTGAGTGACTAATCATAAGAGGTATTTGCGCATTGAGTAAATATTCTTCATCTGGCGGATTAACGACATATATTATTGATTCAATGATTGTGATGCATATGAATAGTTATATTTAGGTATGACGCTGATTAAATAGACAATACATATTGAAGTACGATTATCATGCTTTTAGGTATTATAATAAATAAGTCAATAATAAAAGGAGGTGGTTACATGGAAAGTGATATTAGTGATATTATCAATGACACAATAATTAAGAAGCGGGGGAATTTATTATGGGTAACCACCACAATAATGAGGGTTCTAAGGAATTTTACAGAAAAGAGTACTTATTAAACGATGGTCAACAACTTATTATACGAACTCCAGAACCAGGTGATGCAGAAGGTTTAATAGATCAAATGCAAGCTGCTGATCGTGAAACAAAATTTTTAGCGCGTGAATCTGATGAGTTTAATTTCACAGTGGAACAAGAAAGAGAATTTATTAAGAACCGTACGGCCGATGAGGATGGCCGTTTTCTAATTGGAGAATTAGACGGTAGAATCATAGCGAATTGTTCGGTTGGATTAGTTCAAAATAAAAAAAGATATCTTCACAGAGCAGAAATGGGCATTGCAGTGGTAAAGGATTGTTGGAACAAAGGAATTGGAAAAAAACTGATGCAGGAATGTATTAATTGGTGTAAAGAAAAGGGTGTTGAACAACTAGAACTTGAAGTTGTTACTCAAAATAATCGTGCTGTTTCAATGTATAAGAATTTTGGTTTTGAAATTTATGGTACAAAGAAACATGCATTGAAATATAGCGATGGAACTTATGCTGATGAATATTATATGATTTTATTCTTGGACAGTACAAAACCTGAGTAAAGATTATATTCATGCTCTAATATGCATATTTATTGAATTGGAGATGGACCTAAGCTTTCACAAATTACCTTGAAAAGCAACAGGGACGGTTCTTTTTGCTTTCAATAAACGGGAAGTTGAATCCTAGGAAACTTTGATTAAAGCTTAGAATATGATACTGTAAATCATATCATAGGTGAGTACGGTATTTTAGATATAAATTTTAATAGTAAAAGTATGAGTAGTTCAGTTAGTAGAATAAAATTATATTACTCTTAAGGAGAATACTATATGAAAATTTCACGTGAATGCATTCACTGTCTTGCCAGGCAGGCTGTGGAAATAGCTGAAGAAGCGACGAGTAATGTATCAATGCAAGAGGAAATAATCAAAAGGTCGTTAAAAGAATTAGGAGAAATAGACTTCAATGAAACAGCACCTGAAATAGCTTTTAGGATGCATCAACATGCAAAGAGTATTACTGGTATTCTTGATCCATATGCAAGATTGAAGGATCAGTACAATGAAATTGCTAAAGAGATTTGTGAGAGAATTATTGAGGAAAGATGGTTAGATAAGGCAGAAGATCGCTTTGATATGGCTTGTAGGTTGGCTATTGCGGGAAATATTATAGATTTTTCAGTTGGATTAAAACTAGAGCAATCAGATATTATGAAGTCGGTTGAGGACAGTATTAAACATAATATTTTTGGCACTGGAACAATTGCTCTACGAGAAGCAGTAGAAAAGTCAAAGAATATAATGTATATTGCAGACAATTCTGGTGAAATCATATTTGATAAATTTCTGTTAGAGAATCTTCCGGTAAACAAGGTTACTTATGTGGTAAAGGGAGGTCCAATAGTTAATGATGCAACGATGCACGATGCAATAAGTACAGGTGTTGTAGACTTGGTAAAAGTTATTGACAATGGTCATTCTGCGCAAGGAACAATATTAAAAGATTGCTCAAGTACATTTATGCGTGAATTTAGTAAAGCAGATCTTATTATTAGTAAAGGACAAGCAAATTTTGAAACATTGAGTGATATTAAGGATAAGACCATATTCTATCTACTGCGGGCAAAATGCAGTTCGGTTGCTTCTGCTATAGGGTGTAAACGAATGGAGTATGTGCTCACCAGTTACTAGAATAGTTTCTTTTTAGATTGCTTAATTAAGCACTAGGGACGGTAATTTACCCTTTTATACTGTTCTTAATAATGCAGTCAAGACTGTCAAAGATAAGTTCCATAACAATTGGACATTTAGGCTTTTATAGTTTACAGCTTGTTTTGATAAAAACTGGTACGGAAAGGGAAAAGGGTATGAAACTTAATATTAACTTTTTCGAGAAAAGTAATAAAATGAGTTATATAAAATACATGCATGTTGGAATGCTAGCAATTATATTAATCATTGGCTTGGTAGTGTATTTTACAATACAAAACAATTTTTATTCAAAAGAAGCTATATATATGGTTGCAAGCCATGAAGCCGGACATTGTTTAGCTGATGAATATTACTTTAAGAATTCTGTTATTAAGGTAGAGATTAACCCCGCTAGTATTAAGAATATTATTAAATATGCAATGATGAATAAAACCTCCGATGAAAAAAATAGTGTTACATCTCCAAGCGGTAAGACAGTTAATAAAAATGCAGAATATATTAGTAATTATAATAAAAGAGAATTTTATATTAATCAAGCAATATGCTCTTGGTCAGGATTTGAAGCAGCAAGAACACTAGCATATACTGACAAGATGGGAATAGATGCAATACCGGGAAAGAAAAAAGATGAAGAGGAAATGATACAGCACTTATTAATGGTTATGAAAATTGATAAGATAATTCCCGACAATATAAATAGCATAGATGACCTTCCCAATGATTCTGCAGGGGAGCATTATTATAAGCTTTATGATGAAGTTATAAATAAATCAAAAAATATTATAGTAATTCATAAGAAAGAATTAGCATCATTAACAGAAGAGCTTGTTAAGAAAAGACGATTAGATGGAGAGCGCATTAGAGAGTTACTAAAACTAGATAAAAATAACAGTTAGTGTTTAAATAAAGTAATTATTTTTATTCCATGGTAAGAAAGGAAGACAGGAATGACAAATGTAAGCGATGAAATTGTAAAAGTGTATCTTGAGCAAGGGATTATCACAAGAAATGATGTGGCAGCTCTTGATAGCAGACCTTATGGTAGGGATTTAAAAAAAGAATTTGAAAAACTCGGATATCAAGAAGTAAGTATTGCTGAGTTTGCGCTTCCAGATTATAGTGATTATTCTTGTGCATTATATAATTCTAATGAGTATTCATATGAAGAAGTCAAAGCTTATATGTTTGAATATGTATTTATTAAGATTTAGCATATATGGATGAATTTCTATTAGCCACACAATATTGTGCAGTAAATCAAGTATGTACAGAGATTGTAGGCAATAGCTGCTCATAATTTTACCATTTATACTTGAAATAGTATAGAAATTATGGTATTTTAACTATAGATATGTTGAAAAATTCTAACAATATCAAGGAGGTGAAATGATGAACGCATATTCAATTAACAATCCATTGGATAGAATAAAGCATTTTGTTGCTCGTATTTCAGCAAAGAAAGCTGCCCAAGGGGGAAGTCTATCCAAAATGATATATTGTTAATTGAGCAGATGAATCATCATTTTCATAATAATGTAATGTATACCCGGGTGATTTTCTGCCCGGGTTTTGTTATATATAAAAGTATATGAAGCATGTCACAGCCTGGGCAGAAGAGGAATCGATCTGCCCAATTTTTATGCCCGGGTTTAATATAAGATAAAAGCACTAAATGCTTGTATAAGGAATAATTTGCTGGAGTAAAGCTTCACTTACCCTTAAGGAATACCTCTGAAGAAGATTGCTTTGCTCTGCCCCAGAGCTACAGCCCTCAAAGCAAGACTTCTGATGCTATTGAAGCTGTTGGAAGCAATTTCATTCCTTATAAACAAAGTATTTAGTGCCACATATGCAGAGAAGTGTTTGCAAATGCAATTTAAATTTTACGCTATAAATAAAGGGAGTGTTAATCATGATAAGTTTTTCTGTAAATGATTTAAATAAATACTATGGATCTAACCACGTATTAAAGGGCTTAAGCTTTGAAATATTTGAGGGTGAAAAGGTAGGCCTGTTAGGTAAGAATGGGGCAGGCAAATCTACTTTGTTTAAAATATTGGCTGGCATAGAGGGCTATGAAAGCGGAAGTGTTTCAATACCAAGCAGTGTGAAGGTAGGCGTTTTGGATCAAATACCGGAATATCCTGAAGGTTATACTGTAATGGATGTATTGATGACTGCTTTTGAAAAGCAGCTGTCCTTAAAGCAGGAAATGAATGTGCTGGAGCATGAAATGTCCCTACACTATGATGAAAGCATGATGAAGCGTTATGGCGTGATTCAATCGAGCTTTGAGGCTATGGGGGGCTATACCATAGAAAGTGAAATTGCCAGGATATGCAATGGACTGCAAATAGGAAACGATATGCAGCAGCGAGCCTTTAAGCTGCTCAGCGGCGGCGAGAAGACTAAAATAAACTTAGGCAGAATACTGCTGCAAAACACCAATGTACTGCTGCTGGACGAACCAACAAATCACTTGGATATTGCCACTACGGAGTGGATAGAAGAGTTTTTAAGGCAATATAAGGGAACAGTCATCGTGATATCTCACGACAGATATTTCCTGGACAATATTGTAACGAGAATTGCAGAGATTGTAGAGGGTAAGGTGGAGTTGTATCAAGGAAATTACAGCTATTATACAGTTGAAAAGGAAGAGAGATATAACCAGCAGCTGTCCCAATATCAGCAGGAACAAAAGAAGATTCAACAGCTGGAGCAAGCAGCCAAGCGAATGCATGAATGGGCAAAAAATGCAGACAACGAACAAATGCATAAACGAGCTTTTGCCATTGAAAAAAGAATTGAGAGAATGGAAAAAACGGATAAGCCACTGAAGGAGAAGGCAATTACAGCCTCCTTCAGTCAAGAAAGCTTCGCAGGTAAAGAAATTGCAGTGTTTAAGGATTTGTCGAAGACTTATGACGATAATAGAATATTGGATAATATCAGCATGACAGTTTACAAAGGTAATCGAATCGCGTTGCTAGGTAAGAATGGCTGCGGGAAGACTACGCTTTTGAGGATTATTACAGGAGAAGAACTGCCGGATACTGGTTTTGCAAAGCTGGGAGACAGCATCAAGTATGCATTGCTGCAGCAGAATATTGTTTTTGAAAAGCCGGAAAGAACGGTCCTGGATACCATCAGATATGATTTGGAAATCAATGATTCAACAGCCAGAAATATGCTGGCAGGCTATAAATTCAAAGGCAACGATGTATTTAAAAAGGTGGAAGCTTTATCTGGAGGAGAGAGGACAAGGCTAAGACTTTGCCTTCTGATGCAAAAGGGAGTTAATTTGCTGATACTGGATGAACCCACCAATCACTTGGATATTGCATCGAGAGAGTGGGTAGAAGAATGTGTGGAGGACTTTGAAGGCACCATCATTTTTGTATCCCATGACAGATATTTTATAAGCCGTTTTGCCGATAAGATATGGGAGCTTGAAGCCGGTAAAATCAGCACATTTAATAGCAGCTATGAGGAATATAAAGAATTTAAGGAAAAGGCAAAAAAGCTTAATGTTGAAAAACCTACTATTAAGGAAAAGCCAAAGGTACAAGTAAAACAAAGGAAGAATGATGAACAGCAGAGTGAGATTCAAAAGCTTAAGTTGGAAAATGAGATCTCGGAGCTGGAAGCAGCAATAAAAGCAATTGAGCTGGAATTGGAACAAGCAGGTGCTGATTTTGTGAAATTGCAGGAGCTGCTTCAGGAAAAAGAAAGCTTGGATGATGAATTAGAACAGCTTTATGAAAAGTGGATAGGTTAATGAAATTAAAGGGCAGACACATGGGTCTGCCCCTACCTTTATATTACAATAATTCTTTGATGCAGTTGATTGTATAGTCTATATCTTCTTTAGTCACATCATTGCTGGTTACAAATCTCAATTCGCCTCTATAGGCACCATTGGCTTTAATACCCTTTTGGTACAGCTTATCAATAAACGCTGCATCGGACATTTTGAGATTATCAATTGTGAAAAACACCATATTGATATGTATGCTGTCCATATCTACCTTAATGCCTGGCAGTTCTGCAAGCTTCCTTGCCAAATACTTGGCGTTTTCATGGTCTATATGCAGTCGTTTTGTCATATCCTTGAGCGCTATTAGACCTGCTGCGGCCAGTATACCGGATTGTCTCATACCGCCGCCAATCAGCTTGCGGTTTTTCTTAGCTTTATCGATAAAGCTTTTGCTGCCGGCAACCATGGAACCCACAGGAGCGCAAAGTCCCTTTGAGAGACAGAACATAACAGAGTCCGTATATGCCGCTATTTCTTTTACTTCAACATTTAGATATGCTGCTGCATTAAATATTCTTGCGCCATCCAAATGTACAGGTAAATGATGCTTCTTGGCAACGTCATATATTTGCTTCATGGTTTCCAAAGGAACGACTCTTCCGTTAGACAGCGCATTTTCCATACAGATAAGAGCTGTGTCAGGATGATGAAGATCTTCTTCTCTGATGGCAGACTCTACATCCTGAGGCTGCATAATGCTGTTAATACCTTTTATTGTTCTAAGATTTACGCCGGACAAAACGGCAACAGCACCAACCTCATGCTGTACGATATGACAGTTTTCCTCTACGATAATCTCATCACCTCTTTTGGTGTGAGTCATGACAGCCAATTGATTCCCCATGGTACCGCTAGGGACAAACATCGCTGCTTCCTTGTCCATTAGATCTGCAGCCAACGCTTCCAGCTCTATGACTGTAGGATCATCCCCATAGACATCATCTCCTACAATCGCTTCAGCCATAGCTTTTCTCATTTGCTCTGTAGGCATTGTAACAGTGTCGCTTCTAAAATCTATATAGCGCAAATTTTTTTCCTCCTTATAAAATCAGTAAAGTTAGCTCTACTGTGTTTTTCTTTCATTTCATACAAATATATTATACAATAGCCTCTAAAAAATGTCATATAAATTAACTGGTTTAATAAAGTATAGTGAGACTAAAAATGTTACAGCAGTTGAGTTCAGACAAGATTATGACAGAAGCTTTATCAATAATAGAGGTGGTGAGTAATATGAAGCTGTTAATTGTAAAAAGAACTTTTGTATTGTTTCTTGGCGTAATTATTTTGACACTTTTTCTCATGTCTGTGGACTTCACCTTTGGCCCCATTGTTTCAACCTTTAGAAATAGTATGGAATATCAAAAATCAGAACGGCAGGTACTCAAAAAATATAGTGCCTTGCAGGGCAAGTTTGAATTTTCTTTACCGACAGATTGGACTACTATGGAGGAGCCCTTTAGTGGAGGGGAAATCATTTATAATATATTCTTTGTATCAGAGGACAAAAAGATTCATGGTTTTGTGCAGGTTTGGGATATCAACAAGCCGTTAAAGCAGTTCATTGAAGAGTCAAAACAAGCAGCTGTGGGAGTCATTGATTTTAAGTATTACAGAGTGAAAGAACTTACTGTGAATACCAATAATGGATATTTGTTAGACTACAGCAGAAAAAGCAATCAAGACAATTACATAAAATCCTATGAGGCATTTATTCAGGGTAGTAACGGCAGAATCTACAGAGTCAGTTTCTTTGTGGAGGAGCAGAATTGGAAGCAGCAGTATTTGATATTGTTCAATAGAATCATAAGATCCTTTGTGATAAAGAATTAGGAAGTAATTTTGTCGAATTGTAACTGGGTGAAAAAACATGAATTCGACTTCCTATGCTTATGTCGTTTTATGGTAAAATTGCCCCTAATATTTCCGGGGAAATTACGACAAAACCCTTGCGGCAATTCGACAGAGGGGGAAATAGAGAATATTGTAGGGAGCAGTAATTCGACTGCTCCCTACAATATTTTGTGCTATTCTCTTAAATCCCAAACGGGAACGTTCATAATAGTGTTAGACTCCAGCAGCTTAATATCAACGTTGTCTTTGTTAGGATCTATACTTTCTATCCAAACAGGACTGTTTCTGTAGAACACATCTATTTTGTCAGATGAATTGAAAATTTCTTCTGCACGCCTTAGCTTCATAAAACCAACTCCCTTTCTTTTAGTAATATTATTCATACCGGTAAAAATAATATGCATTTTATGAAATAAAATAAATAAGACTTTTAAGGTACAGGACAGAAAGTTTGCTGAAAGTAGATTTATTCTCTCCTTTGCATTATAATTTATTCGCAAATTTATAATAATAATATATAATACTGTTATGACTAAAATTTGGAGAAACAAAATGTTGTGAAAAGACATTGGAGGAGCATATGAGTAAAATAGAATTGACGGCACCCTGCAACTTTGCTTTAGAAGCGGTGTTGGCACGAGAAATAAGAGACCTGGGCTATGAAACCACAAAGGTGGAAGATGGCAGAGTAAATTTTGAAACAGATGAATATGGAATATGTATGGCAAATCTATGGCTGCGTACAGCTGAAAGAATATTGCTGAAGGTTGGAGAGTTTTACGCAGAAACCTACGAGGAGCTTTTTGAAAACACAAAAAAGCTGCCTTGGCACAAATGGATACCTAGAGATGCAGAATTCCCGGTAGCAAAAGCTTCTTCCATCAAATCAAAGCTTTTTAGCACGTCGGATATTCAAGCAATCGTTAAAAAAGCAGTAGTGGAAAGCATGAAGCAAAAGCATAAATTGGATTGGTTTCCTGAAAAAGGATCCAAGTATCCGATTCATGTCTTTATAAATAAGGACAAGGTTGTTTTATACATAGATACCACAGGCTATGCACTTCATAAAAGAGGCTACAGAGAGATCGCCAATGAAGCGCCCATCAAGGAAACCTTAGCCGCTGCTATGGTTCTTCTTACCCCGTGGAGGGAGGACAGACTCATGGTAGATCCATTCTGTGGTTCAGGCACAATACTTATTGAAGCAGCCATGATAGGTTTGAATATGGCGCCAGGCTTAAACAGAGAGTTTATGGCGGAGAAATGGGACATTACACCGAAAAAGTTATGGGAAAAGGCGAGAGATGATGCCAGAGGCAAAATAAGGTCTGATGTCAAGCTGACACTGCAGGGTTATGATGTAGATGAAAAGGTGCTTAGAGTAGCGCGCAACAATGCAAGACTTGCAGGCGTTGAAAACCAAATCCACTTTCAACAACGTGATATGAGAGAATTAAGCAGTGCAGATAAATACGGGTTTGTGGTAACCAACCCGCCCTATGGAGAGCGAATGCAGGACAATAAATCCGTAGAGCTGTTATATAAAGATATGGGTAAGGTGCTTTCAAAGCTTGATACCTGGAGCTTTTACATCATTACAGCTCATGAAGGTTTTGAAAAACTATTTGGTAGAAGAGCAGACAAAAAGCGCAAGCTTTACAATGGTATGCTGAAAACTGATTTTTATCAGTTTTATGGGCCTAAGCCCCCAAGAGCACCAAGAGAAGAAAAACCAGAGGAAAATATAGAATAGCCTTTCTAGGGGTAGCTGCCCACAGCTACCCTTTTACTATGCTTTTATTGAATAAAAAAATAATTTAACAAATTAGAAACAAACTATGCTTGTTTTGCGTATATACTATAAGTATTATATAATTAGCTGTAAAACGATACTTAGCTTATATAGTTGAAATAAATAATGGGAGTGGATTTTATTGAGTCGACATAGATGTAATAATGATTTCAATGGACCTAGAGGCTATAGAGGACCTGCCGGTCTGTTTGGATTGGTTTTTTCTTTGATCTCCTTAGGACTTACCATAGCATTTAATGTATTAGGTATAGTACTGCACGTATTTACCGGTTTGGCAGGAAACAGAAAAATACAAAGCAATGAGCCGCCGCAGCAGGAATATCGACAGCAAGCTGCGCCAAAGCAAAGTCAGGCAGCGCCAGGAGGAACAGCAAAGCCTGATGCAAATCCAGAACCTAAAAAAGAGAATAAAAGCAATATTAAAAAGGAGCAGGTGAAGGAAACCTTCAATCAAACAAAAGAAGAGCATACTTCGGATTGGAACATTCTATTGTTTGTGTTAACCTTAATACCTGTCATAGTCACTTTAGCAGCCAAGAGGCTTGAATTGGCCGGTTTGGTGCTGCTTGGCGGAACTGTGGTGATTGTTATTTATAACATCGCTAGAAACTCAGTTATAAAGGCTAAAAAGCGCAAAAAAGAAAAGCTGAACATGGCAGCGACAGAGAAAAAAGAAGATACCGAAATAGAAAGAGTAATCAAGGGAGCCTTTGATAAGGTTTATGGAATAAGAAAAGAGTTGGTTAGAATTTCAAAGCCGGAAGCGAAGCAGAAGCTGGAGGGCTTATGTACAATGGCTGAGAAGATCATAGGGGAAGTCAGGGAAAACCCGGAAAGCATGAACTCTGTTAGAAAATTCTTCTATTATTATTTAGATGCATTTAATGAGGTATTCGAGAAATATGTGAAGCTTTCAAGCTTCAGTGAGTCTTCTGAGGAAGTGCAAAAGCTTCTTGCAGAAACAGAAAAGTCCTTTGATGATATGGAAGAAATCTTCAAGGAACTGTGTGAGGGTATGCTGGAGAAGGATATGTTGAATCTTAAGGCTACCATTAATGTTTTGAAAAACAGTAATTACACCAATTAAAGAAAAGCCAGGAATTAGCTTAAGCTAGCTTCCTGGCTTTGTTTTGTTTTAGCGGAGCTTTTAATATAAAAGATGATGGTCATGATGGTAGGTACAATTGCAAAGTTGAAAAGTGATACATAAGCATAAATATTAAAGTACCTAAAAAGTACAAAGAGATTTTCGGACACAAAATATGAAATAATTATTACCACAAGTGTAATGATGTTGATGCTGAATTTGCTTCTGAAATTTAATAATGCCAATACTCTTAATAGAGCGTAGAAGCTTATCACATATTTTAAATACCATCCCCCAAGTATCTGAAGCATAACATAAAGCTCACCGCTCTCTAGAAACCTCATGTATTGAACCAATTGCGTTTGTAAGAGCTTTGGATATGCCATGGTGTTCAGGTATTTTATATCGAAGGACATCATAACTCCGCTGGTAGCTACAACTTCCATTTGAGCTACAATGATCATTCCAATAAGAGCGTGCTTTAGAAGTTTCTTGTTATCTTTTATATCAGCAAGATAGGGCAAGGTAATGGCTACTGTAGCATACAGTCCCAAGGATTCAAGGATTGCAATGAAAAAGCCGCTGGTTAATCCATTCTCAAATATGGGAAATAATAGATCAATACGCTTATATTCTGCTGTAAGCATGGCTAAATTAATGCCGGCCATGCAAATAAGTACGATGCCTATCATGGTGACGGTTACAATTGCCACCTTATCTCGCCCAACGGTATATATTGCAGGGATAGCAAAGAATAATAAAAACATCCAAGTGGGGGTCTCCATCAGCATATTTGTATGCATAGAATTGGCTTCGGCAGATGCACTTTCTATTAAGGTTAAAAAGAGTGCCCCAGCAAATAGAATTATAAAAAAAGTGCCGAAGGGCTTCCCTACAGCCTCACAATATAATTCATAGAAATTTTGACACTTGAATTTTCTGCAGGTATAAAGAATAAATAAAAAGTATGCTATGAAAATAACTGTAGATATCATTACAGCGATCCAAGTATCTCGCATACCATCTCTTGTGAAAATTGTGGGGTAGGTTTTCATTGACACAATGGAGGCACCCATAATAAGAAATGCAAAATGTCGTGAAGTAAATTTATCCATATAAAACTGCCTTTCTAATTTTTGCTTGATATTAGTAGCTTTGACAGCATTATGAATAATATTCAGCACTAATACAGAAAATTATACTGGTGATGAATATGCATGATGAGAAAATTAAAATAATCAAGGAACGTTTAAATAATAACTTTGATATTATTTATAGAGAGCTGCAGACAAAAAGAGGAACAGTTTATGTAATTTTTGACGGTATCATGTGCGATAGCGTTTTTGTAAGTGACTTTATACTGCGACCCTTGATGGAGTGTGAAGATATCGGAAATAATATTGAAAGAATCACAGGAGAAATTTTGACCTCCAAAACTATAAGGTACGCAGATTCGATTGAAACGGCATTGGTAAAAATACTATCTGGAGATGTAATCATCTTGTTTCCCGGCATAGATAAAATTGTAGCATGTGATGCTAAGGGTTACAACACCAGAAGCATAGATATACCTATGACAGAGACTGTTTTAAAAGGACCGAGAGAGGGTTTTACAGAGGACATTATAGTTAACCTTACACAAGTAAGGCGGCGTATAAAAAATCCTATGCTGAAGCTGGAACCGTTTAGTATGGGTAAGAAATCCAATAG
>JAQSYD010000058.1 GCA_029256325.1 Clostridia bacterium | reverse complement strand
ACTTATATTCTCCAACAGCGGCTTTTCGCTGTAGCTTTTCGAAATGTTTTCTATGCTTAAAAGATTCATTGTTTCTCCCTTCGTCTTATAACACAATTCAATATGGAGCTTCAAATAATTATATTATAGCATTTCCTATATACTTTTTTATATTGTTATTTTGGTTATATTAATGGTATATTGATAACATATGAAGCTTAAAGCTTAGGAGGAAGTAATATGAAGAGAATAAAAGCGAGTATCTACGACGCACATTTAGATTATGATGCTGCTATTGATGTGGAACTGTTAAACATGAAAATTAAAATATATGGTGAGGATTACGAACAAACCGGAAAGGTTTTTTATGAAGGTTCCATAGGAAAGTTTATAAAAGAGAGAATACCTTCAGACTTTTTAGTTGATTTGCTGACCGAATTGAGACATAAGGATAAGGTATCCTACCGCTTAAGCGGCGGAGAGAACTTTATCGAAAGAATCCGATAAAGCTCTCTCTTAAGCCTATTGCATAATCCAACTAACAATATAATCATGATTCTGGACTTGATCTATGAGGGGCGATTGGGCTTTAACCAGCCAATTGCCCTTTAATTCTGCTTCAAGTGCAGTCATTTCAAAGTGACACATCGCTATACCCATGTCAATCTTTTGTATATTAAACCCTAGTGCGCCGCCGTAGCCCTTGGTCTGTTCCAGATAAAAGTGATATTCATTACCTTGCTTCAATATTCGCCAAGGCTGTTTATTAGAAGCTGAAGGTGCCAGCCTCACCATCTCCAATACATCCGCATATTGTTCTGCGCTCTCTTGCTTTAGGGGATTGTCAAAGCTGCCGTCAAAAAACAGCTCATTCCATCCTTTTCTATTGTCTGATCCTGCTGCCCGCCTCATGAAGGATTCAAAAAGAGTCCTTTTATCTGCAGGATATCCAAGGGGTGTGACGACCGGTATGAACTCATTTTCCTTTAATCCTACCAATTCAGCAAACTGACTTCTTTTGAAGGTTCCGCCCAACCAGCAAGTTCCAAGCCCAAGGGAAGCTGCATAGAGCACCAGCTTTTCCAGGCAATATCCCATCTGCTCCATATTATACTCACTTTTGTCAGCTACACCGGCAATAAAGGTATTTGCTCCTTTAATGATTCCATAAGTACCTATTTTACCGCCTGACTTCTCTCCAAGATCAAGGCTATCAATGATTTCTAGCCTAATTTTGGAAGCAAAAGGTCCCTTTATATCAGCCGCATATTCCCTTAAGCTGTCTTTTAGTTCTTGATCCAATATTTCAGGATTATAGGTTCTCACTGAGTGTCTGTTTCTTATGATGTCAGTGATTGGCTTAGTAAAATGTTGTTTCATTGTTATCCTCTTTCATTTAATATATTATATATATGCAATAATTTCCTGTACCTTACTACAAATATAGTATTACTTATATGAATGAGTCAATACTATATTTGTGAATATTAAGATTTAACCCAGGAGGAAATAAATGAAGAGATTACTCATAGTACTTGTTTTTATATGCTTATATCTTGTTGTTGGATTTTTTGGACTAGGTCCCGTCATATTTGCGGATGGATCTATGCAGGAAAGGCTTATTACCCTGGCTGTGGTACTATTCATCTTTATTGTACTAACATGGCTTCTCATCAGATTATTGAGAAAAAAATAAAAAGTGTCTAACTATTGAGTTAAATATCCAATTAATTCATAATAAAATAAAGAAGTTAAATATGCTCAAATTTTATACAAAAGAGGGATTGTATGGCAGAAAAGAAATTTTCAATAAAGGAATATTCCATTAACGTTTTAAATTACATGGCGCAAGGTCTTTTTTCATCCTTAATTATTGGACTGATATTAAAGCAAATAGGAGAAAAAGCAAATATCCCTTTGCTGGTACTGTTTGGTACCGCTGCCCAGCTCTTTATGGGTCCTGCTATAGGTGCTGCAGTTGCCTATGGTGTCAAAGCCCCTACACTGGCTGTATTTTCTTCCATTGTTACTGGCGCATTGGGCGCTCAAACCATATTTCTAACCACTGCAGGCACTTATGGAATAAAAATTGGGGAGCCTGCAGGTGCATTGGTGGCAGCTTTGATTGGTGCTGAAGCAGGCAAGTTTATAAAAGGAAAAACAAAGCTGGACATCATATTGGTTCCTGCTACAACCATCATAGCAGGCGGACTTACCAGCACTTTTATCAGCCCCTTTATTTCATCCTTAATGGCAGGCTTGGGACAAATGATAAATTACGCTACCGAGCTTCAGCCAATTCCAATGGGCATTGTTGTATCCACCGTCATGGGCATGATACTGACAGCTCCTATTAGCAGTGCGGCTATAGCAATATCACTCAAGCTGGATGGCTTGGCTGCAGGCGCGGCTGTTATAGGCTGCAGTGCACAGATGATTGGTTTTGCAGTAGCAAGCTATAGAGAAAATAAGCTTGGCGGACTAATTGCACAAGGACTGGGAACCTCCATGCTCCAAGTACCCAACATTATTAAAAATCCTTTGATATGGATACCCCCTACCGTGGCCAGTGCCATTCTAGGGCCCTTCGCTTCAGCAGTGTTCAAGATGAAAAACACTCCAGTAGGTGCAGGTATGGGCACCAGCGGCTTGGTGGGTCAATTTGCAACAATTGATGCCATGGGAATGGGTTCATTGCCCCTGATCATTATTCTGCATTTCATCGCACCTGCCATCTTAACCTTGATTATTGCGGAATATATGCGAAAGAAAAATTGGATTAAATTCGGAGACATGAAATTAGATTTATAAAAATAATAGAGGCTGATGACAAATTGTCATCAGCCTCTATTGCTTAAATATTATTACCAGCCTAGCCCTGTAACAAAAAGCTTATATAGCATATCAAAGGCATCTGCACGAGTTATGTTGTCATTTGGTCTTATGGCACCATCCTCATAGCCTTCTATAACACCTTCTGCCAATTCCTGCTTAGCCCAATCCGGTATTTCATCTGCATCTGCAATTTTGGTTAAATCTGCAGGCTGACATTCAGTCAGAAGCTTCAAAGCCTTGCTTATCATAACAGCCCCTTCAATACGGGTTATAGGTTCTTCTCCTCTGAATTCTTTACCTTCACCTGCAATGAGTTTTGCTCTAATCAAGGTTCCAACCGGAGTCCATACCCAATCTGCTATTTGGTTGCTATCAGTAAAATTAGCATAATTGAAGATATTTGCTTCTGATTTGTTCATCAAAGGCAATTTATGGTCATCAACATCAATATTCAGCAAACGGGAAATCAGCATCGCAAACTCCGCACGTGTGATAGTCTGTTGTGGTCTTGCAAGTCGGACCTTGGTCTCTCCCATTATTGGTATACCTTCGATAATACCCAATCCATTCATACGATTAAGAAGCTGCTCTGCATCACTGCCTTCTAAATCGCTAAATTCCGGCTGTATTACTCCAAAGACAACAAACCAGCCTTTATAGGCATTATCATTGATTGCCTTAACCTTACCTTCTCCATTTGTATAGGTAGCAAGTGCAACCCAATTTTTCTTTTCAGCATTCCAATAGTAGACTCTTGGTGTATTATCTGTGTTACTTTTACTCAACTCTATATTATACGATAGCTGAAGCTCCTTGCTGTCATCCATGATCTTAATTGGCTGGCTTAAAGTGATATAGCCCTTCATCCTTCCAATAATTGTACCATCAGGCAAGTTCTCTGTGTTTGGTGGTACTTCCTTAGGCGGAGATGACTTTTTAACTACCTTTTTATCATCATTGACAATTGTCAACACAGCATGGTCTTGTTCTCCTAACTCTGCACTTCCGGTTACATCAAACAAAGTCAGATTTACAGTTTCATTGCCTTCGACCTTTGAGTCGTTTTTTATCTGAACTTCAACGGTCTTAATCAATTCTTCCCTATTGAAGGTTAGGGTGTCAACTGTCTTTTCATAGTCTACACTTTCTTTGGCAGTACCATCACTGGCAGCAAACTTAACAGTTACTACATCTTCTGATGCCAATGAAATTTGTTCTTCATTGTCTTGAGGTGTATATACAACTGTAATGATAGCTTTTCCTTTATCCTCCTTAATGGAATATGTCGACTCTGTAAAATTGATTGTTCCTGCTTCAGGTTCAGCTACATATTCATCGTCATCAATAATTGTAAGTGTTGCAATAGTTATTTCTCCCGGTCCTGCTCCTCTTCCATCTACAAGTCGCAATTTTACTGTCTCATCTTCTTCCGCAATGGAGTCGTTTTCAATTGCGATTGTAAATATTTGCTCATACGTATCAGCAAATATTAGTATACCGTAAGCCTTAGTATAGTCGCTGCCCTCTATTGCAGTAATCTCTTCGGTTGTATATTCAACTGCTATGGCGCCCTCTGGTATTTCATCATCAGATATCAATGTCATATAGTATGGTCCTTCATATTCTTCAGGATCATATATTACCTTAATTTGTGCTACACCAGCGTCTTCCTTAACTGAATAGTTATTTCTTTCAAAGCTGATGGTGCCTCGATAATAATCATTATCCTCATCGTCATCTATGATTTTAACTTCTGTTTCTCTTAGTTCACCAAAAGTATAGCCAGCATCAGCCTCCACCAATTTTATGCTAAGGGTTTCATCAGGCTCTTCTTCACCATCATTAAGCAGTGGTATCCAGAGATGGTATCTCGCCTCGCCAGCTGCAATCTCAAAAGTGCCAGTTTCTACATCTTCAATGTAATCCCGCCCTTTAGAAGTTGATATATCAGTTATTCTATACATTACATCCACGGCTCTTTCTGTGCTGCCGCTTCTTGTTACATAAACGCTGACTCCATCTCTCTCAATTGTCTCATAACTAGCCTGCTCAAATTGAACTGTATTTCTTGGCAGATCATCGTTATCTGCAATCCAGACCACTGATTCGTTAGGAAGTGTATCTACCACATCTTCATCATTAACCATTTTAATTCTTAAAAAAATCTTAAATACTTCATATCCAGGTTCATATTTAGTGTCATCAATGATGTTTACATCAAAGGTCTTCTCAGTATCACCTTCCCCAAAGACTAGCTCCCCAGTTCCACCAATTGTGTAGTCCTCGTTAAATGTAGCAGTAATTCCTTCTTCTATAATGGCACCATAGGATACGACCACATTGTCGCTGTCTTCACCGGATCTTAAAACTCTAAAAGTAATTGTTCCATCTTGTTCATTCCATGTATAATTATTATACTCGAAGTTTATTGGGTCAGCCAATGTTCCATATACCTCAAACGCCAGAGATATATCCTGAATTCTATTAGAGTCCGAAATATTTAGTTCTTTTAGTGGGATTACAAATTCGTATACCTTATGCTGGTAAGCTACCTTATCTGTATAAATAAAGGATGGCTCTCCCCACTTGGTATCAAGAACGGACTGTTTGAATTCCTTTATACCAGTTGCTGTCTTTACATATACTTTTGTATAGTCCTTATCTCCATCCATGGTGTTGTCACTTGTCGCATCAATTGCTACATAAAGATTTTCACTATCATTTTTCACCCAGCCATACATAAATCCTGAGGGATGTCCGGATCCGGGAAGACATATCTGCTTAAAAAATGGTTCCTCGGTAGATAATGTATCTAATAGCTTGTTAATAGCTGAAGTCTTGCTATCTGCGCTCAATTTATATGTGTAGAAGCTTGAGTTTTCATTAATAACCCACTCACCCCGTTGAACCGGAAATAAAAATGGCGTCTTACTGATAACTTCTGCTTCTATTCTTGCATAGATCTCCAGAGTTTTACTGTTTTCCACCTGTGGAAAAGTAAGCTCAATCTCTTTTCCCGCTAAACCTGCCACATCAAAATCCTGCTTGGACAGCTTCCTAAGGGGTATATTCTCTTTATTTACCTTAATCGGCATTTTGCCTCCTAGAAGTACTGCGTCCAAATGTGCATTGCCGCCTTGATTCTGGACAATCTTGATTTTGACTTCCTCTGTATTCGGAATTTCAGTAATTCTTAGCTCTTTTTTACGTAAAAATCTATCAAAGGATAAACTCCCCTGTTCTTGCCAGGAGTTGTCTTTCAACATATAAACTACTAGGTCACCGTTAGACTCGAAATTACCTTGTGGACTATTCTCTGATGCTGGTGGTTTATTCGTCGTAGCTTCTGCAAGTGAGGCAACAGGTAATAATGCTATTATCAGCATTATTGATAACATTATGGCTGTAATCTTTTTATACAATAAAATCACCTCTTAGTTTTTACTTATTAGCAGTCTATCCTCCTTCCTTTTTATTTACTCTATTCATAAATCAAGCCTGAATTCATTTGTACCTTATTCATCATCCCCTTCTCCAATTATTCCCATATACGCTATAGTCATATGTCTTAACACTAGAAGTTATTCATAAACCTGATAGCACATTACACATATTTATGATATCTTCAAAAACCTAATGATCTAATAAAAAAAGCCGGATACCTAAGCTGTTACACTCTTGTATTCGACTTTGCAGTTCCTATTAAAATGCATTAACGTAGTTCTATAAGCAAAGCATGGCACTGCCGTGTCAAATTGGCCGCTGATGACTCTCATATAATCTCCATAAACATTATATTCTGCCAATCATATATACTTTTTACCTTTCATTCTAAGTTCATGCATAAAAAAACAAGGTATTAACATATTAGCTAATACCCTGCTGACCTACCGATATTTACCTTATGATCCTTGTCTGCCATTTATTTCTCCTATATATCCAATACCCATACATGCATACAAATAAATTGCTGAAGCTCATAGAGAACCATATGCCTGTTTCTCCTGCTTTTGTAAAGTGCTTGAATATCAGTATCATGGGGATTCTTACTACCCACAGCCTCCCAATTTCCAACGCCATGGAATACTTCGTATGCCCTGAGCCCTGGAATACACCTTGGAAAATACTGAATATACCCATAAGCGGCATAGAATAGGCAATATATTTGAGATAGGTAATTCCCTGCGATATGACCTCTGGGTTATCCTCTGCATTTATGAAAAAGTGAATGATTTCCTTATCAAATATCAGCAGCAATATGCAGCCTGTAATTGACATGTATAAAGAAAGATTCATAGACTTTTTAAAGGCATCTTTGACCCTGTCTATTTGATTGTTTCCAAGATTCTGTCCAACAATTGCGGTCATGGCAGCACCAATGCCCATGGCAGGCTGCATAATAAGGGATGTAATTCTATTTACCATACCAAAGGCTGCCATGGTAACGCTTCCATAAGATATGATAAAGCTGTTCAGTACCAAGAAGCCAAGAGAGGCTCCGGATTGACCAATGGTAGAAGGCAGACCCACCTTAATGATCTGTTTTATAATTTCTTTGTCAAACTTAAAGTTTTTAATACTGGGTCTTATTATGCTGGAAGATTTTATAAGTATGAGCAAGCCTATTATTGCAAGCACTGCTTTGGATATCAGGGTTGCGACTGCTGCACCTGCAATGCCCATATTCAAAGTGAAAATGAAAATAGGATCTAAAACAATATTCAATAAAGCGCTTATGCCGCTTAAAACCATAGGCTTTATCGTATCCCCCTGAGAATTCATGATAGAGTTGAAACTGAAATAAAAGAACATAAAAGGTGTATCCAAAAAGGTTATTCGTAAATAGATTGCTCCAAATCTGGCTAAATCACCAGAAGCTCCCATCAATTTCACTATAAAAGGGCTGGCAAAATATCCTACTGCCGAGAATATAATAGAGACAATGCAGGATATGACGATAAGTTGACTGGAAACCTTATTTGCTTCATCATATTTTGCAGCACCTATATATTGAGACAAAATGGACGTACCCGCAATGGATATTCCTATTCCTAAGGATATAAACAAAAAATTTACAGGCCATACAAAGGCTGTTGCTGCAAATTCCACGTAACCTAACTGCCCAACATAATATGCATCTGCCAAATTAAACAAGGTTTGTATAAAGTTATTCAACATGATTGGCATTGCAAGGGTTATGATACACTTGTACAAGTTACCCTGAAGTATTAAATTCCTCTTCTCTTCCCCTCTCATTAAACCTCACCTACTAACTATATTTGTGCTAAATTTTGTCATATAAATAATTATACATGATTTGGACAGAAGCGAACACTTATAATAATCTTATTTCATTTATGGTATTATAGTAATATATGACAAAAAGGAGATGGATTTATGAAGCTTATAACAGTAGGAGATTCTGCACCAGACTTTACCTTAAAGGATAACTACGATAAGGAAATTCGTTTGTCCGATTACAAAGGCAAGAAGGTACTACTTTCTTGGCATCCTCTCGCATGGACTTCAGTATGCACTGATCAGATGAGAGCATTGGATGTAAACTTTGAAACCTTTGAAAAGCTAAATACCATACCGCTTGGCTTAAGTGTTGACCCTGCACCTTGTAAGAAGGCTTGGGCAACAGCAATTGCTTTATCGAATTTAAGTGTGCCATCAGATTTCTGGCCCCATGGAAAGGTTGCTCAGGATTATGGTATATTCATCGAAAGATTTGGTTTTTCAGAAAGAGCTAATATTATCATTGATGAAAAAGGTATTGTAAGATGGGTAAAGGTTTACCCCATTAAACAGCTTCCTGATATCAATGAAGTTATTCAAGTGTTAACGGAAATTAAATAAGTTGTACGATAAAATGAAAGGAGACAGTCATCATGGACTGCCTCCTTTCATTTTAAGGATTTAATAAAGATTTAAGCATGATTTCAACATATTTATTTATATTCTCATTCTCATTGAAATTTATGCCGGACATATGCTCCATTTGCTCTCCTAACAATATCGGAAGCTGTATACAACCGATAATTTGAACCAATTTCATCATAAGCACTTCATTGTCTATATATAAACCGGCCTCATTGATGGTGTTTTTTATCTTTTCGAAGCTATCTGTTTTTAATAGCACTATATTATCACCGCTGTCTAAACAGTTGTTTATAGCACAATAAATAACGCTTCGAAATACATCAGGATATTCAAAGGCGCTTTCCATATAGTCAAACAAAAATCTCCTAAGCCTTTCTACAGGGGGAATGTCCTTTTGCTCTAAAACTTCAAAACATCTCATACGCTTTCTATTCAATACCTGAATCGCTTCGTTTATAACATTTGTCTTGGAGCCAAAATAGTAATTGACAGCCGCTATGTTTACCTCTGCTAAATCAGCTATTTTCTTAATGGTGATGCTCTGGAAGCCTTCTTTCCCTATGATTTTTAAGGTAGCATGCAGAATTTTATCCCTTGTAGAAGCTGCATCCATTAAGGTTTTTTCCATAGTTTATCACTCCCACTCTAAATTTAAATAAATTAATAATTGCTTACAGTATTTCCCGGTGTTGAGTCTTCAGTATTCGTCAAATTTTCAAAAGCCTTTGAAAGCATGAGCTTAATTCTATTAAGTTGATTTACTTCACTGGCACCGGGGTCATAATCCACCGCCACAATGTTTGCTCCGGGATAAACCCTTTTTAGCTCCTTCATCATTCCTTTGCCTGTTACATGGTTTGGCAGACAGGCAAAAGGCTGCATGCATACGATGTTTTTCACTCCACTTTCTATCAGCTCCACCATTTCCCCTGTCAAAAACCAACCCTCACCGGTCTGGTGTCCCAAATCAACGATTTCAGATGCCCCCTTGGCTATTTCCCTTATAGGCTTTGGTGGTGTGAATCTAAGGCTGTTTTTAACTGCCTCCACATAGCTTTTTCTGTAGAATTCAATTGCAGAAATTGCTGCCTCGCCCAATACTCTTGCTTTTCTACTTCCTGATAAATACTTGTTCCTATAAATAAGACCATATGCACTGTAAAGGAAGAAATCAATCAAATCAGGCATTACAGCTTCTGCTCCCTCTTGTTCAATGATATCCACTATATAGTTATTTGCAGTAGGATGGAATTTAACCAATATTTCTCCAACGAGTCCTATTTTAGGCTTTACTACATCTGTTAACTCAAGCTGTTCAAAGTCTTTGACTATATTTACAATATTACGCTTAAACTCCCCTTTATTACCGGACTTTAAGGAAGCCTTGCAGATCTCCGCATGCTTTCGATATAGTTGATTCGCTGCACCTTTTACCTTTTCATAAGGTCGTGTTCTATATAGCACCTTCATCAGTAAATCACCATATACCAATCCTATAACAGCTTTATCTAAAAGAGGAAAGGTAATCTTAAATCCAGGGTTTTTCTCTATTCCTATGGCATTGAGAGAGATAACAGGTATGTCAGCGAAGCCTGCATCTACCAGCGCCTTACGTAAAAATCCTATATAATTGGTTGCTCTACAGCCGCCCCCGGTCTGTGATATTATTACAGAAGTGTTCTCTAAATCATATTGTCCTGATTTCAGGCCATGTATCAGCTGTCCAATAGTTATGATAGCCGGATAACATGCATCATTATTTACATACTTCAGGCCTTCGTCTACCGCTTTCTTGTCCTCTGGCAGCACAACTAAATTGTAGCCTGCCTGCTTAAAAGCCACTTCCAAAAACTCGAAGTGTATTGGAGACATTTGCGGTGCAAGTATTGTATGCTTCTTCTTCATTTCTTTTGTAAAAGCTGCCCTTTTATGCTTTCTCTCTATTCTTTTGGGCAGCATGCCTCTTTTTTCTCTTTCTACAACTGCAGCCTTAAGAGAGCGCAGCCTTATTCTTACTGCACCCAGGTTATTTCCCTCATCAATTTTTAAGGTTGTATATATCTTAGAATACCCCTTTAGGATTTCCTGCACTTGATCTGTTGTTACAGCATCCAAGCCACAGCCAAAGGAATTCAGCTGCACCAGCTCCAAATCCTTTTGAGTTGCTACAAAGCTTGCTGCAGCATAAAGTCTGGAATGGTACACCCATTGATCCACTACTCTTAAGGGTCTTTCTACCATTCCCAAATGCGCAACAGAATCCTCTGTAAGTACAGCCATACCCAGTCTGTTTATGAGCTCAGGTATCCCATGGTGAATTTCCGGATCAATATGATAGGGACGTCCGGCTAATACAATGCCCTTAAGGTTGTTCTCCTCCATATATCTCAAGGTATCTTCTCCCTTGATTCTTATGTCATTTCTAAAGTGCTCTTGCTCTGTCCAAGCAAGCTCAACAGCCTTGCTTATCTCATCCTCATTTATACTTAAGGTTGAAAGCTCTTCAAATAATCTTGCTATAAGCTTTTTCTTATTGTCCAAAGGAAGAAAAGGCTTCAGAAAGTTGATATTTTTGTTTCTTAAATCATCTATATTGTTCTTGATAACCTCTGGGTAGGACATGACTATAGGACAATTAAAATGATTGTCTGCATTTTCCTGTTCCTTAGGTTCATTTACTATGCAAGGGTAAAAAATAGTCTTTAATCCGCTTTCTATAAGCTGCATGATATGCCCATGGACCAATTTGCCAGGATAGCATACTGACTCGGAAGGAATCGTCTCAATACCCTTTTCATATATTTTCTTACAGCTTCTCTCAGAAAGCTCTACACGGAAGCCTAACTCTGTAAAAAATGTAAACCAGAAGGGATAATTCTCATACATGTTGAGTACACGAGGAATACCTATCACACCTCTGGATGCTTCAAATATGGACAAGGGCTGATATCCAAAAACTTTATCATACTTGTATTGATATAAATTTGGAAGGCTTTCTTCCTTTTCCTGTTTTCCTGCACCCTTTTCACAGCGATTCCCTGAAATATATCTGTCTCCTCTGCCAAATTTATTGATTGTCAGCAAGCAATTATTCGCACAAAGCTTGCATCTGGACATCCCTGTTTCAACATTGAGCTGATCCAATTGCTCCTTTTTGAGTAAGGTGCTTGTGCTTCCCTGCTGATAACCTTCCTTAGCAAGAAGTGCTGCTCCGAAAGCCCCCATAATTCCAGCTATGTCAGGTCTTACAGCTTCCCGTTCAGACAGCTGCTCAAAACTTCTTAGAACAGCATCATTATAGAAGGTGCCGCCTTGTACTACAATTTTCTCTCCCATTTCCTTCGGATTGGTAGCCTTAATAACCTTAAACAAAGCATTCTTTATAACGGAATAAGAAAGTCCTGATGAAATATCTCCTACAGTAGCGCCCTCTTTTTGCGCCTGCTTAACCTTTGAATTCATAAAAACGGTGCATCTAGAGCCCAAATCAACAGGAGCCTTTGAAAGCAAGGCTTCCTTGGCAAAATCCTTAATATCCATATTGAGAGAATGTGCGAAGGTTTCCAGGAAGGAACCACAGCCGGAGGAACATGCTTCATTTAAGAGCACACTATCTATTACTCCATCCTTTATTTTTAGGCATTTCATATCCTGCCCGCCTATATCCAGTATAAAATCAACGCCGGGACGAAAGAATTCAGCTGCCTTATAGTGCGCAATGGTCTCAATCTCTCCCAAGTCAATCTTAAGTGCTGACTTTAACAAAGCCTCGCCATAGCCCGTTACCGCTGCATGAACAATTTGTGCCTCAGCAGGCATGCTGGCATAAAGCTCTTTAAGAGCATCAATGGTTGAATTCAAGGGACTTCCTTCATTGCTGCCATAATAGGAGTACAATAGCGCTCCATCTTCATCTATAAGTGCTGTCTTTGTAGTGGTTGATCCAGCGTCAATGCCTAAAAAGCAATTCCCCTTAAAGCTTGCCAGCTCTCTTCTTTGGACAGAATGCTTGCTATGTCTCTCTCTGAAATCGCTGTATTCTTGTTGATCCGCAAATAACGGAGCCAGCCTTTTAGATTCATCAATGGAGAGTTGGTCTAGATTATTTAATTTTTCCATTAATCCGCCGAACATGATTCTTTCCTCATCAAAAGAAGAAAGTGCCGCGCCAATGGCTATATATAATTGCGAATTCTCCGGAAATATGATTTGGCTGTCACTTAAATGAAGGGTCTCTATAAATCTCTGTCTTAGTTCAGATAAGAAATACAAAGGTCCTCCTAAAAATGCAACATTTCCTCTAATCGGTCTGCCGCAAGCCAAACCGCTTACAGTTTGAATAACAACTGCCTGTAATACAGAAGCTGCAATATCTTCCTTAGCCGCTCCTTCATTAAGCAAGGGCTGTATATCTGTTTTTGCAAAAACCCCGCATCTTGCTGCAATGGGATATATCGTCTTATAATTTTTGGCTAATTCGTTTAATCCAATCGCATCGGTTCTCAAGAGAGCTGCCATCTGATCTATAAAGGAGCCGGTTCCGCCGGCACAAATACCATTCATTCTTTGATCTATGCCATCTTTAAAATAGGTTATTTTGGCATCTTCTCCACCCAGTTCAATGGCTACATCTGTTTGAGGATGAAATGCCTCAACTGCCTTCGTACCCGCTATAACCTCTTGAATAAAGGATATGTCTATGCATGAGGCCAAAGACATCCCTCCCGAGCCAGTTATCATTATTGTAATTTCTTTATCATGAAACTCTATATATGCGCCCTTCAAAAGCTCTATGACCGTTTTCTTAATATCAGAAAAATGCCTTTGATATTTACCATATACCATCTTCATATTTCCATTTAATATTGCAAGCTTAACTGTAGTAGATCCCACATCAATTCCAACATGGAATACTTTGCTCATTTTAACTCCCCCATAATTTACAGAATGTACTAAAATCATTGCCTCACACGTAATTTAAATACTGTTTTAAATGTCATTTTACTCTATTCTAGTCCTACTATTTTTAAGTGTCAACTACAGAATTTTTATAACACCTATAAGTTTTATTTATATGCAAAACAAAGCCGATATTGTCTTATTTTTTAAGACAATATCGGCTCATATCTGCTATTTTTTGCTTATTACAAATTAAAGAATTCTATAAAACTCTTGGTCACATAGGAATGGTCCATGACTCCAGCCAATTCTCTTACTGAGTGCATTGCAAGTGATGGATTTCCTATATCAACACTTCTTATATTGATATGAGCTGCCGTAATAGGACCTATGGTGCTGCCCCCGGCTTCATCAGAACGATTTACAAAATACTGTACAGGAACCTCCGCCTGCTTGCAGATGTTGGCATATACAGCTGCAGAATTGCTGTCCGTTGTATACTTCATATTGGCGCTTATCTTTATTACAGGACCCTTATTGATCAGCGGTCTGTTTTGTGGATCATGCTTCTCTCCAACGTTTGGATGAACTGCATGGGCCATATCTGCTGAGATCATAAAGGATTTCGCAATGGCTCTAAAATAGTTTTGCCTGTCGCCACCCATGGCTAATATGATTCGTTCAAGAATTCCTGAAAGCAGAGGAGAATCTGCACCTTGCTTGGATGAGCTTCCAATATCCTCATTATCAAAGCAAACCATAACATTGGTGCTGTTTGCAGCCTCACTCTTTGCAATTGCGATTACTCCTGCATGCACCATAGCCAAATCATCCAATCTTGGAGAGGAAATAAACTCATCGTTCAGCCCCATAATGGTGCCCTTTTCATACTCATAAAGGAACAAATCAAAATCAAGGATCTGCTTAAATTCAACATTGAGTTCCTTTGCAATGGTTGTCATCAAATAATTGCCCTTTTCCAAATTTTCGTTGATGAGTCCCATCAAGGGAAGCATATCCTTTTGCTTATTAAGCTCCACTCCCTGATTCATATTTCTATTCATATGTATGGCCAGATTCGGGATGATCAATATAGGCTTCTTAATGTTTACAAGCTTTGTAATGGGATTAAGCACATCTCCTCCCCTTAAAGTAACTCTACCGGCTACTGATAAGGGTCTATCCATCCAAGTACTGAGTATCGGTCCACTGTAGGTTTCTGTGTTCAGCTTAATGTAGTGATTTTCCACTGTCATCTCTGCAGACGGCTTTATTCTAAAGCAAGGAGAATCTGTATGGGCGCCTATTATTTTAAAACCCTCTTCTTCTATGTTGCCCTTTCCTACGACAAAAGCAGTCAGCGCAGAATCATTCTTAGTTACATAATACTTGCCGCCCTTATCCAGATTCCAGCTATCCGCTTCCTTTAATTCGATAAAGCCTTGTTTATCCAACAAATTTTTGGCACTCTCAACTGCATGAAAAGCCGTTGGGCTGTCATATATGAAATCTATTAGCTCCTTCGCAAATTCCTTTTCCATATTCATATGCATACCTCCAAATAATAATCATAATTAAAGTATACACCAAATTACTCATTTGAATAAATAGATTGAAAAAATACAGTAAAAATGAGGTCAGTTCAATTAAACTGACCCCATTTTGAAGTATGTTCTCTATAAAAGTATCAGTGATAATACAAATACAGTAGTTATTGTGACTATACCCTGCAAAAGGGTAGCAACTGTCTGCGTCTTATATGCGGTCTTTACATCCATGCCGCCAAACTGGGATACTACCCAGAAGTAACTGTCATTGGCATGAGATACCGTCATAGCACCTGCACCAATTGCCATTACTGTCAATACCTTACCCATTTCACTGTCAAGTCCAAGAGCCGGAAGTAATGGAAGCAGCAGGGCAGATGTAGTAACTAAAGATACGGTGGAAGAGCCCTGTGCAGTCTTTAATGCTGCTGCAATGATAAAAGGTAGGAAAATACCTATATTTAGAGTTTGCAAGGTTTCCCCTATATATGCACCTATGTTTGTAGCCTTAATTACAGCACCCAAAGCACCACCAGCACCTGTGATAATAATGATCATTGCAGAGCTCTTAACGCCTTCTCCTATCCAATTCGTCAGAGTTTCTTCATTAAACTTAGGCAGTAATAAAAGGGCAAAGAACATGCCGACTATCAATGCATTTACGGGTGTACCGAAGAATGCCAGCCAATCCTTAAATATACCTGCACCGAATGGATCACCCGGGAACTTTGCAACTGAGCCAAATGCCATTAAAAGTATCGGCACAACGATTGGTGCAAAGGCTTTCCATGCTGAAGGCAGTTTGCCATATTTCTTTATTTCGTCTTCATAGGATAATGTGTTTTCTGTTTCGATTATATTTGATTGATATTTAGAAGCTACCTTATTGGCAAATATGATGCCTACGATTACTGCTGGAATTGCTGTTAATAAACCGATTCCGATAACCAGTAACAGATTGTCAAGCTGTAGATTTGCAGCTGCTGCAATTGGACCTGGTGTAGGTGGAACCAGAGTATGTGTAGCATATAGACCGGTTGCTAAAGCAACAGACATTGCTACTAGTGAAGTCTTTGTCTTTTTTGCCAAGCTCTTGTTCAGCGAGGATAGAATTACAAAGCCTGAATCGCAAAAAACAGGAATTGATACGATATAGCCTATTATGCTCATAGCAATTGTAGGTCTTTTTTCTCCTACAACCTTAAGTACAACCTCAGCCATTTTTATAGCTGCACCTGACTTTTCTAGGATTGTTCCAATGATTGTTCCTGCGATGATTACAATACCAATATAGGTAAGTGTAGATCCAAATCCACTGGTAATTATTCCTGCAATTTCTCCGATTTTTAGTCCTGATGCAAAGGCTAATCCATATGCAGCAAGTAAAAGTACAATAAACGGATGAACTTTAAACTTTGAAGTACCAAGCACAATAAATATAATTGCAGCAAGAAGGATGAATATTACTATAGGACCTTGAGTCATTTTTATACCCCCTTTATTTAATTGCTCTATATTT
>JAQSYD010000183.1 GCA_029256325.1 Clostridia bacterium | reverse complement strand
ATAATCAGTGTCTCTCTTATCTGTTCTCCTACTGAGATACCGGGATTGAGGGACATCATGGGCTCCTGATAGATCATGGCAATACGATCCCCTCTTACCATGCACATTTGTTTTTCACTGAGCTTCAGTAAATTGATATTATTAAATTCTACTTCACCCTCCATAATTTCGCCGGGAGGATTGATAAGTCGCATTATCGATAATGCTGTAACACTTTTACCGCTGCCTGATTCTCCCACTATGGCCAGGGTTTCATTACGCTCTACATTGAAGCTTATACCATCAACTGCTTTAATCTCTTGGCTACCGATATGGAAATAAGTTTTCAGGTTTTTTAGTTTAAGCAGGCTCATTTTACTTCCCCCTCGCAATATCAACTATGGTATCCAAAAGCATCTGCCCGATTTTTTTATATTGATTTTTATCAATTACCTCTATGGTATCCTTAGATGTATTGGAAACTTGCACTCTTTCTGAACTACTTATAAGCATTGACTGCACGCTGGTGCTTTGTAAATCAATCATCAGCGTAGAGTAAACACTGCCATATACCAGCTTTATGCCTTGCTTCCTTGCATTTCCTTTTAGTATATTTATATACTCCTGCGCATCCTTGTTGATAGGAAATATTCTTGATGTATCCATAAGCACTTTGTTTTCCTTCTGCAAAGCCAGATTCCCGATGTCTATATAGGTAACTTCACTAATGTCTCCCGGCAAAACATATTTTTTTACAAAGTAGCTTGAACCTCTATCATCGTTATAACTGCCATCCCAAAAGGCGAATATAATATTCTTTTTAGGTTGAATACCACTTTTGGCAAGCTTTTTAGCAATTTCCAACTGAGCTGCGACGCCTCCTGCTTCTAATGCCCCCTGATATCTGATATCTGTATCATCACCAACATAATCTATTCTGCTTCCAATAACAATGTATTCATCTTTGAGGCTCTCATCTGTCCCCGGTATGTAGCCAAAAATGTTATAACCTTTTGAGTTAGTAATTACATCTGCCTGTACACTGAAATCAACACGTTTTGTACCTATGCGAAGAAGCTCGTTTCCGGCTTCCTTAGACATCGAAATAACAGCCATTTTTGAGAACAGCGGATTCATCCTGACATATTTCGAAACTACATCATCGGTCTCCCAATTCTCTAAGAATATGATACCAACCGGCTTTATATGAATGGCTATATTCTGCAATGTCATATTTATTCGGCGGAAATCAAATACGCCGCGTAGATCTATCATGATTAATTTGTTGCTTAGATTTCTTTCCATAAGAGATTGAAATTTATTCTGATTCATGTCATACAAGTCTTTTGGATCTACGACAGCAACTTCAAATTCACTTGATAAGTTTACAGGACTTGATACAACATAATCCTTTCTAAACTGGAATTCCTTCTCTCCGGAAATAGAATCCAATACCTTTAGTGTAGAGCCTTTAATATTTACAGATCTTTTTATATCAAATTCATGAATATAGCTTCCTTCAAAGGGCTTAAATCCATAATCCTCCATTTTCCCTTTAATATAATTTGCCAGTTCTCTATTCTCCCGCGAGCCTGCCAGTCTACCCTTATATGTGTCACCGCTTATGGCTTCGATTGTATTGAAAGCCTCTGCAGCTTCAAATTTATATAAGCTTGGTGCTTGCGGGAAAAATACGATTAAAATTACAAGTCCATAGCATATAAGCTTAGTGTAAACAGCTTTTCTATATAGATTAATGTTCTTAATTTCGTATGCCAATCTAAAGGGTGACACATAGGAAGGAATCTTCCTTATAAAGGTAATGACTCTTGAAGTACGTTTTTCAAATTCTATTCTCAAGCCTTCACCAAATAAGTTAAAGCCAATGATACTCACTGCAAATGCAGTGGCTGGATATATGACTAAATACATCTTATCAGTCCCAAAGAACATGTATGTAAATATTAGCAGTGAAGCCCAGTCAAATTCAAAAGGAACATTCATATCTCCATCGGCGTTGTAAAATCCTCCTGTGGTCATCAAAGCAAAAATACCTATTTGAGCCATAGTTTGCAGCACTATTGCAATTTCAAGAAAAAACATTACAATCAAGGAAGGAATTAAATGAGGTATAACATTTTGTATTGCTATTTCCAGCTTACTCTTTCCAATAGCAATTTCACCTTCTATAAAATCCTGGTTTAATATTTGATTTACTTTTTCCATCAAAACATATGCAAGTTTGCTCCATCCGAACAAAGTTAACATCAGCGCCATTATAAGATTGTCATCCTTTAAAAAGTCCACAAACAGCTTTAATTTGGATAATATGATTACGATAATTATCAATGGAAAAGCGCTGAACAATATATTAAACTGCTTGATAAACCAAATAGAGAACTTGTTTTTGTAAGCTCCAGATATAGCAAAGGGTAAGGCTATTGCAAGCCTACCAATCGCTGTAAGTACAGCCACTATCATTGTTATTTTGCAGCCGTATATAATAAGACTCTTAATATCGCGGCCCATATGATCCGTACCCCAAGGATACTCCTTCCCCGGTGGTACTGGAGGTATAACAAACACAGATTGTCCATTTTCATCTGATTGGAATTCCAGCCTCTGCTTGCCATACGGATCAGCAGTAGCCAGTTGATCCGGATATATACTGGTTATAATCAGTATAATGAGCAGTATACTGCCTAATATGAGGGGGTAATTTAATCTTCTAAAAATCCCTAGCTTTATCATACACCATCCTCCTTAAGAGGTTTAAAAGAAACCTGCTTCATAAATTGGAATAATGCATCCAGTATAAAATAAATTATGCCAATTACAAGGATGGTTGCAATGGTAGTATTGCTATCATTGTTTCTATACGAGTTCATCAGCATTGAAGTGATTCCCGGATAAGAAAACATATATTCAACGATCATCATGTTGCTGATGATCATAGCAGTTATATTTGATAAGCTTTCAAAAATAATTCCAACTGCATTTCTCATAACATGATTCCAAAGTATTCTTCTGCTGGAACAGCCTTTCCCTAAAGCAGCTTTCACATACTCTTTATCATAACAGCCTTCAATACTCATCGCTGTCACTCTTGCGATATAGCAGGCAGGTAATATTGATAATGCAACAATTGGCAGTATTTCATGCTGCCAGGTTCCCGCTCCTGCTACTTTGAAAATTCTTATTCCATGCTGAATAAGCCATATTGCAAAGGCTTGCAGCATGGCTACTATTAAGACGTCTGGAAGTGAAATTGGTATAATGGTGAGAAGTATTTTTAGACTGGAATCCCTGCTCTTTCCTCTTCTGCTGTCGAATATGCCTTTGAATATCCCCAATATAACGGCAATAAGCAATCCGCCCATCAACAGCTTCATGGACCTTTTTAATGCAGTCTTCGTTAAGTCAAATAAGTTCTTCCCATTAGCAGTTGCTTTGACATCCCCTTGAACCAAGGATGTTACGCGATTATTTACACTCTTTAATACATTTTTTATGGGATATGTTGCCGTCCATTTACCGTCAATCTTCTTAACAGTATAACTGCTTGGGATGGTACATATAAAAACTGTAACATAGATAAAAATGCAAAAAATAAGAATTGA
>JAQSYD010000057.1 GCA_029256325.1 Clostridia bacterium | reverse complement strand
GTCAAAGCTTTGAGATAGATAACGCATTATGAAGCTACTGAAGCCATAAGTCTGAGGTCGGGCGTGCAGTAGAGGGAATGTAAAATCACCGTCTGCGCTCGGAGAAGCTTTGGTTGAAGCACTTTCGGACAGGGGTTCGATTCCCCTCGCCTCCACCAATATGAAATATTATAAGTTTACATAGGAAAGCCTGTGATTGTGAATCACAGGCTTTTGTGGTGGTGCACCCAGCATAGGCGCAATCTAACGGGTGAAAGTTCCCAGTGCCGATTGATAGTGCTTAGCAGTGCATCCGAGCAATGTCGGATCATATAGTGGGTGTGAAGCCCATCGGGTAAGGTTGACCAACCGCCCGTAGTAGCCTTGGAGCGCATCAAGTAACTGATGTGTTTAAATGTAGGCAGACGCGGTAATAGGCAGGGTAATGCCTGAGGAGGGAAGACTGTAACATATTATCGCCCTTGCAAAGAGAAACATTAACTACACATGGAGATAGAGACTTAAAAGAACAAAACAAACAAGGATAGCAGAAATAGCTAAAGAAAGGCCAAATGAAAGAATTACAGCGCTGGCATTTCTAATTAACAAAGAAAGTATAACAGAAAGTCACCACAAGATGAAAACTGGAAAAGCTACAGGTGTGGACGAGATAACAATAGAAGAATACGAGAAGAATCTAGCAATACTAAGAGGGTATTACCGTTATTATTGCGTTACGGATAACTCAATAATGACGGGTAGATTCCTAGACGAAGTAACAGGAAAAGTCAGAAGAAAAGCTTCAATTGGGAGAAATTCGTGAGATTTCTTAAGAAATACCCACTAGCAAGACCTAAAACCACTGTAAACATCTATGAACTACGACCGGAAATAAGCTATATAATGTAAATGTTAATATGGAAAGCCGTGTGCGTTAATTGCGCAAGCTCGGTTCTGAGAGGAGTGCAGCGGCAATGAAGGCAAAAGCCCGCAAGTGTTGAGCTTACTCGCCCCTATCCTAGTAACTTCTTTATTAACACATAAGAAAGCAGAACAATCTAATGCTCTGCTTTCTTATGTTTATGAATCAAACTATAATAAGTTTAGAAATAATATTACTCAATATATTGAATTATATCATCCTCCAGTAAGTACCGGTAGAAGCTTTATATGTGTACCTTCAGCAACAAACACGATATCAAGCTTATTGCGAGGTATGACTTTTCCGTCTAAAACTACCAATACCCACGCATCGGTAAGCTCTCCAGCAGCCTTCAAGGCATCTGCTACAGTCATACCATCATAAAAAACTATTCTCTGCTCATTTACTGTAATCATTAGAAGTCGAAAAGCACCTCCAACTCAACATCGTCTATGTCAAACTTTGAACCTGTTGCTACAGATCGTTCATTGTAGAAGAAATCAGGAAGTCTATCATCCTTTATTGTCATTCCGGCCATTTTGTTATAAGCCCTCTCTGTAAGCAGTGTCTTAACTCCCATTGATGTAATGCGTGTGAAGTCAGGAGCGCCGCCATATAGCGCAGCAATAAGCTCTCCAAATAGTGGCAACACAGGAACTGTATGTGCAAAGGCAAATATACACATCATGCTGTCTGCAAAGCACATAGCTACTTGAAGCTTATTTGAAACATAGGCTTGAGCTGTACGTCCACTGTCATCAAAGGCGCGGCCCATGGTGAGACCCGCTGTATGATCTGCACCCATCGGACTGGTGGCATAAGTAATACCGGTTCCTATGGTATTGCGGGGGTCATATCCAGCCATTGCCTGATGCTTAACTACAGGTATGCGTTTGCAATCAAGCCTCTTGCCTACAGCCTCACAGCCGTTGCCGAAAAGCTTGCCAAACTCTGTGCCATCTGCCATTTCCTTCAGCAAAGCAAGAGCGGCATCTGCATCTCCCCATTTTATTTTTCCTGTTTCCATACATACTGCAACGGAGTTAGCAGTTTCAATGGTATCTACACCGATATCATCACAGATGCGATCCATTTGAGCAATAACATCCAAATCAGAAATGTGACAATTTGGTCCGAAAAGTGCTATGGTTTCATACTCAAAACCTGAGGTGAGGTAGTTTCCATCCTTGTCATTGTAGCAATTGGAGCATTGTACAACACAGCCCGGTTGGCAGGAAAGCTTGTTGCGCCCACCACGGGTTGCCAAATTATTCATAAACTTATTTGCACCAACCTCAGCATATTCTGGGAAAAGCTTACCTGAGAAATTATCAACGGGAAGTATTCCATTTACACCGGTTACCTCTATCGTTGCAACGGTACCGATATTATGGAACGGGTCATTTTTCGCAGCCGCAGCGATTACCTTATTCAGCTTTTGGCATACTTCGTTGAACTTGGTTTCATCTGCATATTCAACGGTGTATTTTACATCAGGTTTCTCTATAACTATTGCTTTAAGACCCTTGCTTCCCATCACTGCACCCAGACCGCCTCTTGCAGCTGCACGACTTGGATGACCTGAACCGAACTCCGAAACCTGTATCGAGGAGCTCTTGTATTGGCGTTCTCCGGCACTACCAATGGATATCGTGGCCAGCTTATTACCAAAGATCTCGTGTACTCTCTCAACAAACTCGTAATTATTAACACCTTCAAATGCACTTGCATCCTTTAATGTTGCTTCGCCCTTGGCATCAATGTGAAGAAGCCATAGTCCTTTATTAGAAGGCAGTTCTTTTATTACTACAAGTCGAATACCTTGGTCTGCCAATAGAGAAGCTGCATACCCCCCCACATTGCTCTCTTTGATTCCACCTGTAAGAGGACTTTTGGCACCGATAGACAATCTGTGCGCTGTTGTCAGCTTAGTTCCAGCAAATACAGTATCGCAGAATATAAGATGGTTTTGAGCACCTAATGCGTCACATTGAGGGGGAATATTTTTTATCATGTATTGTGCAATTAATGCTCTGCCTCCCAATTCTAGAAATTCTGCATCCAGAGGCTCCTTAGTGACTGTTAGGGCTTTCATATCTATAATCAATTTTGACCACATTGTCGTGACCTCCCTTACTTTTATCTTATAAAGAAAATTTATTAAGCTTCGTATGCAGAAAGCAGCATTTCTGCAACCTTTGAAGATGGTATACGGTATGGTACCAATGCAAAACCAGAATCCGCTGTTACCAAGGGTGCCACTTTCTTTACTGCTTCTAGAGGAATACCCAATTCCTTCATATTAGGAATGTCTACTGATTTGATCAAAGTTCGTAGGGCATTTTTTGCAGCTGCTCCAATTTCTTCTGGAGTCGCATTTACCGGCAATTCTACACCAAGACATTCGCAGATCATCCTAACCTTCTTATACTCTGTTCTAGATGCATATTCAATGACCTCTGGTAATGCAACAGCGCAGGCTACTCCGTGAGGGACGTGGAAGTGAGCACCTAAAGTATGACCGATAGAGTGTCCAAGGTGAACAAGTCCATTTGTAAATGCCATTCCTGCGAACATTGAAGCCAGAAGCATTTGTTCTCTAGCTTCTATATTAGAACCATCACGGTAGGCGATAGGAAGCCATTTTGCTATGGTGTGAATCGCATCCCTTGCTAAAGCATCCGAAAGTGGATTTGACTGATTTCCAGTCAGGGACTCAACAGCATGTGATAGTGCATCAACTCCAGTAGCAGCGGTCATCTTTGGAGGAAGTCCCAAAGTTAACTCTGGATCCAAAATTGCCAGAGTTGCTACACAAACAGGGCTTACCACACTATCCTTATTTCCGCGGGATGTGCAGGAGATAACGCACATATTGGTAACTTCACTGCCTGTACCGCTGGTGGTAGGTATGAACACCATTGGCACGCCTAGTTTAAGTCTTTTTTGCATACCAAAATATTTCATAATGGGAGGAGGGTTGTTAATTAACACATTTATGCCCTTTGCAGTGTCGATGGCACTTCCTCCACCTATGGCTACGATGCCATCAATTGCTTCATTTCGTGCAATCTCTGCAGCTCTTTCCACCATGGTATCTGGAGGATCAGGGAGTACACCATCAAAGCACACTGTTTCAATTCCAGAATTGTGGAGGTTTTCTACAATTGTGTCGGCGATGCCGACTGCCTTGAGCCCTTTGTCATATACCACAAGTACCTTTTTACATCCCAGCTCGCGTACCTTTATACCTGTTCTAAGGGATGAGCCACAGCCCATTATCGAGGGAACAAAAACATTGTAGGATGTTATCATTTACATTTTCACTCCTTCCTTTTGACACGGAATATTAATCATGTTATAACATAATAGTAGAGAAAATTCAGTTATTTTGATTGTAGCACTGGAACTGTTTGCCAACATACATACCAAGCATACAAAAATAACTAGGCTTATTTGTACACTTTACACAAGGACCGGGTGACAGCGCAGCAATACTGTCAATCAACTTAAAATGAGATTAATTTAACGATGATTGAATATTCCTACAGATGTACTACCATAAAATAAAAAAGCGAAGTGAGAAAATATGCGTTTTAATGAGCTAATTGGAATACTGCAGAACAAATATGAAATAAGGCTATTGATGTCTGACGATTTTCCGGCGGCTATTATGGATATTCGATTACTGGACCGGAATGAGCAATATTGGAATGAACATATTTTGTATGTTGGGAGCAGTGAGCAACTGAAAAATGTACCTGACAGACCCATCATGCTTCTTTGCGTGGGTGAACCTGCTAATTTACCCATGGGTAGTGGCTATGCTCAAATACGACATGAAAATTTGTATGAGTTGTTTAATGAAGCCAAGGACATGATTATAGGAGAATTACGGGAAGGCAGCATGTTTTATGAATTAGCTCATACCGCTTTGAATGGAAAAAGTATCTCAAATGTCATAAATACTGCGGCTTCACTGTTAGGTAATGCCTTGGTTTTTGTTGACTCTAGTCAGAAGGTCCTTGCACATTCCACAAATTATGAAATTGTAGACTTCCTTTGGGCGAAAAACATTGAGAAAGGGCACTGCTCTTATGAATTTGTGCAAAAAGTTCGCTCAAATAATCAAATGAGAGAGTGGAGCAAGCAGGGTGGTGAAACGCAAATCATTACATTGCCGGGAGACAAGCAGAGGAAGTTGGTGGCTAGAATAACGCGAGAAGGTCACGTTGTAGGGGGCATCATAATGATTGAGCATCATACACCCGTTAGACGAAGCCATATAAAGCAGCTTCCTCTGATCGGCAGGATTCTATTTGATGTCTTTTACCGTGATTCAGCCTCTGGGGGGGGGCACGGATCTTTTTACAGCACTGTTTTATACAATCTATTGGACGATATGGGGAATTCAGATACCCGAGAATACTTAAGGGAATCTGAAAAAGAATTTCCTAAGGAGATGCGTGTTATAGTTGCACGATTTATAAATCGTATAGATAATCGCTTTCTAAAACATACTTTTAGTATGGAGCTGGAGCGTATATTTTCGGAAGGATATACTGTTCAATATAAAAGCTATATTGGAATTTTAGTAACCTCAATTTCAGAAGCACAGCTGGAACAGTTAGCTAAGCTGGCGAAGCAGGAAAATGTAAGCATAGGCTTGAGCTGGTCCTTTAATGATATCTTGGAATTCAAGAGATACTTTAACCAAGCTGTGATATCTATCAAGCTTGCACAACGCCTTGGACAGGCCCAGCATATCCATAATTATAGGGATTTTCACTACTATGACCTGTTGTTTAATTACGCAGGTAAGATACCTTTGGACTATTATTGCCATCCTGCGTTGCAGATTCTTCGTCAGTATGACCAGGACAGCAAGTCCGACCTTTATGACACCTTGCGTATCTATTTGGAGCATGGCAAAAGTCTTCGTGCAACAGCAGAAACATTGTTTATACATAGAAACACCCTAGTATACAGAATCAATCGTATTAATCAGCTTACAGGTTTAGAATTGGATAGCACCAATGTTGTGTATTCGCTTATGGATTCTTTTAGGATTGAGACCTTCTTAAATAAATAGGTAATATTAAATTAATTTAGATTAATGAAATAGTAAAACAGATATTTATTTGTGACGTGCACCCATGAGTATTTATGAATTCGGCAAGTAACACTGGGGACAGGTACTAGCGCTTCACCTCAGAAAGGATTAGACAATGCATATTTCCGGGAGCGTTCTGACCAAATGACATTCATCCCGTTCTTAGATAAGTTAGCCGAGAAACTGCTAAAAAGGCACGAAAGTGAAGAAAACTATATCTACTTGGATGGCAACAAGCAGAAATCATATATTATACTTCAAGCTTATGAAGTTATGAAGAGTAAAAAATTTAAAAACAAGATTGAGAAGCGTGAAAATATGGGTGTAACTTTCTATAAAGAGATAGGCTCATAAAAATTCTAAACCTAAAATTTAAGAAGGGTAAGAGAACCCTTCTTTTGTTGTGCCCCAAAACAAAGAAAGATCAAGATTCCTTGATAAATTATTTTGAAATCTTGATCTTTTATTTTATTTTGAGAAAAAGAGACTATCTCAAATTTTTACTTTTGAGACAGCCTCTATTTTATTTTTTGTTCTGATAAAGTTTATATTGATATTTTATTATGTGAAATAAATGAGTGCCTGCATATTTATGATAAATGAACATCATTAATATGTGCCACCTCATCCAGAACAGTATCTCTACGGGAGGCACATGTCGCAGTTCAAAGCTACAGCCCTCAATATAAGGATTCTGCTGAATAGGAGCTAGAGGAAGACAAATCACTCCTTATAGCAAAGAATGCTACATATTATTTATAGATTTAACTATACAAAAATCAACATTATACTTTAACATAGCTTATTTAAAAAAAATGTTGCCCTATCTACAAAATATATTGCAAATAGAGAAAATTGATGATAACATATTATTCAATGTATCATGTAGTATGTAGAACATAACAGAAATTCTATTAGTTCACATATCTGTGATGTAATGAGAGGATGGTAATAAAATGTTGAATTTTTCTCAAGAAAAATGTAATGGTTGTGGTTTGTGTGTTAGAGATTGTGTTATGTTTCATAGCATAAAATTGGATGAAACAAAAAAAGCGAGTAAGGTTTCATCCAACTGTAATAACTGCTATCATTGCGTAGCTATTTGTCCTCAGGGTGCCGTAACAGTAGATGCTATAGAGCTTTCTGAAAAGAGAAAGTATAAGCCTGTATTTACATCAGAAGAGTATTTGGACTTTTTGAAATACAGGCGTTCGATTAGACAATATAAAATACAGGATGTAGAAAGAAGTAAAATCCAGCGGATAATTGAGGCAGGAAGACATACCCCAACAGGTGGTAACAGACAACCCGTGCATTTTGCTGTAGTGACAAAAGATCGAATGAAGACACTTAAAGAGCTTACCTTAAAAACTCTGAAAAGCTTTGCAGATGATTATAATTCCGCAGATTGTACTTTGAATTTGGATCCAAAAACCGCTAAGAGATATACAAGTATGTGGCAAAGCTTTTATAAAAATTACTTTGAAAACGGACTTGATGAATTGTTCTTTGATGCACCATGCTTAGTGCTGGTACTCGGAGATACGGAAAGCGTTGCAGATCCAAGAACAGATTGCATTCTTGCTGCCTGCAATATAGGGAATATGGCTAGCACAGAGGGTCTGGGATTTTGCTATAATGGATTTTTTGTTCGTGCGTTCCAATCTGAAGAAGTCCGCAGCTTCTTGGGACTAGATCAAAAATACAACTTATATGTAGCGATGACTATTGGATATGCCAATGTTGAGTACTGCCGTGCAGTTCCGCGTACAAATAATGAAATTTTCTGGATTTAATATCAAAATAACTTATTTTATTAATAAGATTGAAAGGAATTATTCTACTATGGATAAGAAAAATAATAAAATTGGAATTCGTGTCGCGATTGGGTGCTTTGTTATCATGTTCATTCATTTGGGGACAATTGGTACAGCGGGGCTTTTTATACCTCAGTTTGTCAGAACATTAAACTTTCCTGTCAGCCAGATATCACTAAATGTGACATTTAGCTCACTGACAGGCTTTTTTTGCAGTTTATTGGTTGGAAAACTTGAAAATAGGATTTCAGCAAAGAACATGCTTCTCATCGGCTCTATAGCAGGTATTCTGCACTATCTGGTAGCAGCAGTGACTCATAATATCATGTTTTTATATTTGGGCAGCGTTATGGGCGGTATCACTTTTGGCTTTGGAACACAGGCCTGCAATGCAGCGGTTATTTCACAATGGTTTACTGAAAAGCGATCTACTGTAATCGGCATTGTATTCGGCGGTGCAGCTTTTGGATGTGCAGTTATGATGTTTATCTCTGGTATTCTGATCGATAGCATCGGCTGGCGTTCAACCTACATGGTATTTGCTGCATTACATCTGTTAGTGGCTATTCCTATTAATTTGTTCATACTTAAGGAGAAAAAGGAAGCCAAAGAAGAACCAGCAAGTGACAAGCTTATGAATGCTGTAGAAACAACTAATATTGAAGCTTCTGGTGAGACATTAACAATAAAAGATGTGCATCAAAGTCCTTCATACTGGATTCTAATGATTAGCATGGTGCTATGTGGCACACTGGTAACAGGCTTTAAAACCTTTGTCCCGTCATTTTGGCAGGCTAATGGCATGTCAGCGCTTACATCCTCTCAGTACATAAGCTTTTTTATGGTAATAGCTACAATTGCATCGATGGCTTCGGGAACTATTGCGGATAAGTTTGGCAACAGAGTATATATTGTATATCTGCACTCTGCATTTCTGATTGGTATGGTATGTGTATTGTTATTCTCAACACAACTCGACATGGTACACATTATGATCCCTATACTGCTGGTGGCAATTGCTTATCCTTTATATGGAGCCATTCCGGCAACTGTTGCGACAGAAGCTTTCGGAGGTAAGAACTACAAGAAAGTATGTGGCGAGCTGATGGGAGCTTTTTATGTAGGTCTGGCTATGGTATCCCCTATAATTGGTGGTTTGCGAGATGTTACAGGCACATATAATACAGGCTTCACTATGATTACTATACTTAGCATAATCTCCTGCCTGATGATAGTATTTGCAATAAAGATATCTCCTGCAAAAAGAGCAGCTGAAGAAGCTAATTCGGAGGGTAATCAGGAGGCAGCCTAAATAAAATGATAAAAGGAGATTGAGTTATGAAGAGTATCGATCTGAATGGAAAAGTGGCGATAGTTACCGGAGGTGGCGGTGGAATTGGCTGTGCTATTGTACGTTTTCTGGCTGAATGTGGTGCAGACATTGCAGTAACAGGTAGAAATATGGAAAAAGCAAATCGGGCTGTAAAATTAGCAAGTGAACTTGGCGTAAAGGCAAAGGCATATCAGCTGGATATTACAGATGAAGATATGGTTAACACGGTTTTTACGCAGATTAAAGAAGATTTCAAAAGGATAGATATTTTGGTGGCAAATGCAGGCAAGGCTGGAGGAGAAGGGTTAAGGTACGTAGATACCTCCGCGATGGTTGCGAAGTCAATAGTAGATGTAAATATGAATGGAACAGGCTACTGTATAAAGGCAGCAGTTAATGCTATGCTCCAACAGAAGTTCGGTAGAATAATCGTTATTTCCTCGACGGCTGCAAGACAAGGTACTGTTGCGGCTACGAATTATTCCATGTCAAAATCTGCACTCATATCTATGGTGCAATCTGTTGCGCAGGCTCACGGCAAAGATGGCATACACGCAAACTGCGTATGCCCGGGATACGTAAGAACGGGAATGTGGGATAAGGGCATAGACGGCATTTCTAAGAAATACAATATTTCAGAGGATGAAGCGTGGGAAATTATTGCACTTAATAATACGGCTACTCATAGATCTTCAGAACCGGAGGACATAGGTGCAGCAGTTGCATTTCTGGCGTCAGATCTGGCTAAGTGCATAACTGGCCAGTGCCTTAATGTATGTGGCGGTTCAAGATTTAATTAATAAGGCAAAATTATGAGGCATAATGCTTATTCTTGCTATGGTAAAGAAGCGTTAAACCTCACTATTTTATGCTATATATATCAATAATATTTTAACAATTATAATCTATTGCAATCTGCCAAAACATATGATACCATGATTCCATAAAGTAGTATGTAGTATGTAGAGTGTAGGACACTAAATTAGTTAGATATTTAGTCGTTACATAGTCTGTTGGAAATAGTTAACTTCGAAAATTAACAAAGAAAAGAGGTGGATTAACAGACAAAAGTGTTGCAGCTAAGGTCAAAATGAAAACCAGTAAGAAAAGGAAAAAATGATTAAAGAAAAATGGAGGGGGAAAAGTTATGACTACAACATTAAATTCCAGAGGTAAAAGTCCATTTAGATGGGCAATGTTATTATTTGTGTGCTTGTTCTACTTCTTGATTCTCGGTTTTTGTAACCAGTCCTTTAACATCTTACTAAAGACAATTACAACAGACATGGGTTGGGAAGCGACACAGCGTACTGCAGTTGCTACAGCAATGTCTACCGGCATGATCTGGTTCGTATTCGTAGCAGGCATTATGATGGACAAATTTAGTGTTAAGAAAGTTTTAGGATCTTCTGTTGCAATATGTGCAGTATTGATCTTCTTAAGAGGACAGGCTACAGGCTTCATGTTCTTCTTCACCATCATGTTTTTGTTCGGTGCAGCAAGCGCATTCTATATGCCCGCAACAACTAAGATTATTACTCTCTGGTTCGACTCAGACGAATTACCATTAGCTAATGGCTGTCTTACAGCAGCAAGTCCAGTAGGTCAAATCACAGCTAACTACTTCGCAGTCAAGATAATGTTAGCAATCGGTGGTTGGCAGACATTATATACAATGATCGGTGTTTGTGTTATGGTACTCACCTTAGCATTTTTCATCATGGGAAAAGAAAGAAAGAGCGAAGATGCTTCTCTAGCATCCAATACCCTTACAAAAGATGACTTGGGTCTATGGAAAAATATCAAGGGTATTCTTAAGGTTCCCTATGTATGGCTCATGATTTTTGCAAATATGTTTTTCCTTGGTTCTATATATGCAGGCGGAGCATTTGGTCAGTTGGTACTTCAGACAGATCCAGGTTGGATGATTGATAAGGCCGTATCGGGAAAAATCCCTGCATGGAATAATTTAGCTTCTATGTTTGCCTATATCTTAGTTCCTTTATTTATAGCGAAGATCGGCAGAAAGCATTACACAAAGATTGCTGTTATATGCGGTATCTTAGCGCCTGTTTGCTTTGCAATTGGTTTTAGAAGTTACGATATAACAATAATCAGTGTTATGATGGTTATTGCCGGTATCTGCTACGGAGGTATCGTTCCTGCACCAAAGGTACTTATGCTGCAGCGTCCTGAAGTATCTGGACCACGAGCTGGTACAGCTCTTGGATTGTATGTAACTGCTGAACGTATCGGTATCACGATCTTCACAGCAACCTTGGGTACACTCATTTCTTCCGGTACAATGCAAATGAGTCATGTTCTTTCATCCTTCTTCCTGCTTCAGTTGATCGCTCCAGCATTGATCTTCATAGGCATATTCTTAAATAAGAACAGCGCAAAAAAAGCAGTAGAAAAAGCAGCAGTACAAGCTTAACGATGAAATTGTAAGGGAGAAAAATAATGATACATATCGATTTAACCGGGCAGGTTGCAATAGTAACAGGTGGTGCCGGAGACATAGGTTCGGGTATAGTAATGTGCCTGGCTGAGTGCGGCGCGAATGTTGCGATTACTGATCTGAATTTGGAGCTTGCTGAAATAAGAGCAAAAGAAGCGGCTGAAAAGTATGGTGTTAAGACAAAAGCATATAAGCTGGATATATCTATGGAAGAAGAAGTAAGCAGCGTATTTGCAGAAATTAACAAAGACTTTTCCAGTTTTGATATTTTGGTTAACGGTGCAGGTTATGCAAGTGAGGGCAAGAACTATTATGAAACATCTATGGATACCGCCCGCAAAACAGTGGATGTAAACCTTCATGGTACAGGCATGTGCATAAAAGCAGCACTTGACTATATGCTGCCCAAGCAATCTGGTAAAATTGTGAACATAGCTTCTATTGCAGGTAGAATTGGTACAGCAGGTACTGCAAACTATTCTATATCAAAGGCTGCAATTATTGCCATGACGCAGTCTATTGCAAGGGCACATGCAAAGGAAGGTATCAGAGTAAACGGTGTATGTCCAGGATATATCCTTACAAACATGTGGAAGCGTGGAGTTGAAAAATATAGCAAGCTGCTGAATAAGACTCCCGAAGAAACATGGAAGGCTTTGGCACTAGATAACATGGCTACAGGCAGAGCACAGGAGGTCGAAGATATTGGATATGCTGTATGCTTCCTGGCTTCAGATTTGGCTAAGAATATAACTGGGCAGTGCTTGAATGTTTGCGGTGGAGCAAGATTTAATTAAATTAAGAATATAAAATAGCAGCTTTAGTTGGTGAAGGAGGTACAATAATGGGTAAATTGAATGGTGGACAACTGTTCGCAAAAGCTTTAAAGAAGGAAGGGGTTGAATGTGTATTCACGCTTTCTGGTGGTCACATCATGCCTATCCTTTATGGATGTAGAGAAGAAGGCATTAAGGTTATCGATGTAAGACATGAATGCTCGGGTGGTTACGGTGCAGATGCATATGCAAAGGTTACAGGTAAACCCGGCGTTATCATTACAACAGCTGGTCCCGGAGTTACAAACGCTACGACAGCAATGGCAGAATCATCAGAGACAGGTATTCCGGTAATCCATATCGGTGGCGGCTCTCCGCTTAGAGAAAATGAAACAGGTCCTTTGCAGAATGTTGCAAGCTTTGAATGCATGAGTGCATTCTGCAAATGGGCACGTAAGATTTATCAAGCTAATAGAGTACCGGAATATGTATCAATGGCTTTTCGAAATGCTCTCGATGGAACACCAGGTCCTGTATATCTCGAAATTCCTGCTGATGTTTTACACGGAAGCTATGAAGAAGAAGAAATCTACTGGCCTAGAGATTATAGAGCTGTGGAGCACGGGTTTGGTGCTACTCATCTCATCGAAAAAGCTGCGGATGCTCTGATTGCTGCTAAGAAGCCCGCGATGATAATTGGCGAAGCTGCAAGATTCTCTGCAGAATATGCAGAAGCGGTTGAAGAATTGGCGAACTACCTAAAGATTCCGACATTTGCTATGATTACATCAAGAGGAACATTTGCTGATGAAAGCAAGAATGAGCTTTTTACAATCGGCGACGGTGGCATGGCAGCAGCTGATGTAGTAATCGAACTTGGTGTTGACCACAACTATAAGATTGGTAAGGGCAAGGCTCCGAGGATTAATGGCAGTGCATACCGAATTATGGTACATCCAGACAGCAAGAAGGTTGGATATAATGCACCAGCTGATGTTGCAATCGTTGCCGGAGCTAGTGCAGCTGCAAAGCAGATTCTTGATGTTGTAAAGGCTAAAACACTGCCTGTTACTGATACAGCTTGGGTGGAAGAAGCTAAGACAATAACACTCAAAATAAAGGCTGCCTATATTGAAGCTGCAAAATCTGACATTAATCCGATTCACCCTGGAAGAGTAGCTTCTGAGGTTGCAAAGTTTATCAATGAAGAAGCGCAGGATTGGCATATCATATGTGATGGCGGTGACTCAGCAAGCTGGATAGACGCAAATTCAGTTGCAAGATATCCTGGACAGGTTATCAGATACGGTCCTCTAGGAACAATTGGTGTAGGTCCGGGCTTCTCTTTGGGAGCATGGGCAGGAGACAATAAGCCAGTACTGTATTACACAGGAGATGGCAGCTTCGGTTTCTATTCAATGGAATTCGATACATTTGTTCGTCACGGTGTTCCGGTAGTATGTGTGATATGCAATGACTCTGCTTGGGGTATGATTAAACTGTCAGAAGAAGTCAAGAGAGCTGACTACATTAAAGAGCATGGTCATCTTGCGACAACCTTAGCTGAGATGCGTGCTTATGAAAAGCTGCCTGAAGTATGGGGAGGCATTGGCGTTAGGGTTACAAATGTGGAGGATATCATTCCGGCAATTCGTAAGGTTAGAGATTCAGGTCTACCAGGAGTTGTAAATGTACAATGTGATAAAGAGGCAATGTCTCCACCAACTGCAGCATTTGCCGGTGTCAAGAAATAATTAAAACAGTATATAAATTATGAGTTCAGCAGGACATTTGTTCTGCTGAACTATATAAAAAGGGGGAATATCTTATGAGAGCATGTATATTAGAAGATGTATGCAAGCTAGTGGTAAAAGACTTCGATATACCTCAACGCATTGATGAGGATGATGTATTAATAAAAGTGAGCAAGGTTGGTATTTGTGGCTCTGATGTTCATATGTGGGACAACGAAAAAAAGATAGGGCTTATCATGGGACACGAATTCTGTGGAACTGTAGTTGACCCGGGAACCAGCGATTTTAAGATAGGCGAAAGAGTTGTTGTTATTCCAAAAGGTCCCAGAGGCTATAACTCTACACCCGGTGTAGTTGCTCAGGGAGGGTATGCAGAATATTTCTCTGCTGCCGCGGCATATCTCAGAAGAATTCCAGATACAATTAGTGATGACGCAGCAAATATGATAGAGCCAGCGGCAATTGCGTACAATGCTCTGCTGAAGGCAAATATTAAGAATGGCGATAAGGTTCTGGTTACAGGTACAGGTATTATCGGGCATCTTTGTGCTGAATGGGCAAAAGCTATGGGCGCTGCCTATATTGCTATGACGGAAGTCAATGATCATAGAATAGCAAAAGCAAAAGAAGTAGGTATTGCTGATGAGATTTTTGATGCGAGGAATCCTGAAATTGCGCAGCAGCTGAAGTCTGCATCCAATGGTGAATTTGATAAAGTTATCGAATGTACAGCAGTTCCGGCGTCAGTAAATATGGGTTTGGATGTGTTGAAGGAAATGGGAACATTGCTATTTGTGGGTGTTACATATAAACCTGTGCCAATTGACGCGCTTAAGCTGATTATGAAGAACATAACAATTATAGGTACCTTTGGCTCATCCATAGTATTTGATAAGGTTCTTGAACTACTTGCCAATAAGCCCTTTGACCTTACAAAATACATAACCAAGCATATTGGGCTGGATGAGATCCAGGCGTGCTTTGAGGAGCTTCACGGTGGTCAGAGCGGACATATAAAAATAGTCATTACACCTTGATGTATTGAATACTAATCGCACGATAGAAAGGAAAATAAGCATGTATAGAATATTGGTCATAAACCCTGGTTCAACTTCAACAAAATCAGCAATATTTGAAGACAGAAAATGTGTCGCTGAGCAATCCATAGCTCATTCAACTGAGATCCTGGCTCAAAATCCCCTTACAGGTCAGCAGGTGGAATTAAGAAAAAGTTGCATTCTCGATTGGATGAAAGAAGTTGGAGTAAGCTTAAAGGATATAGATGCTTTTGCTGTTCGCGGCTGCAAAATAAAAGGTTGCAACGACGGCGGCACATATTTTGTTAATGATATATTAAAAAATGAAGTGTTCAATCAACATTTTCCTGATGAGTTGGCACCTCATGCATCTCGTCTTTCACTCCCAATTGCTCTTAGTATGTGTCAGGCAGAAGGGGTGGAAAAGCCGGTTTACATCACTGATCCACCCTGCGTAAACGAGCTTTCTGACATTGCAAAGATTACAGGACATCCTCTTTTTACAAGAATAAGTGTATTTCATGCTTTAAATAGCAAAGCGGTAGCTTACAGTGTAGCAGAAGAACTTGGCAAGAAGTATCAGGAATGCAAGTTTATAGTAGCACATATGGGCGGAGGCATTTCTGTCGGTGCTCATAACATGGGCCGTGTAACAGAAGTCAATGACTGCATCACTGGCGGAGGTGCATTCTCTCCCAATCGTACAGGTACATTACCTGTTGTTCCGCTGGTTGAGCTATGTTTTTCTGGTAAATATACACAGGATGAAATCACACGTATGATTAAGAATACTGGTGGAGTTCTCGCTCACTTGGGTACTGCAGATATGCGTGAAGTAGAAAAGCTAATTGAAGAAGGCGATAAGCATGCTGAGCTTATATTCGATGCACTAGCATATCAGGTAGCTAAGGAAGTCGGAGGGTGTTTTGCTGCTTTGCACTGCGAAGTTGATGCTATTATATTCACAGGGGGTATGGCTCACTCCAAGCGTCTAGTCGCCGCAATCAGACAGTATGTTGAAAAAATGGGTGCGGTCAGGGTAATACCAGGAGAATTTGAAAGCGAAGCTCTTGCTTTTGGAACACTTCGTGTTCTGAAAAAAGAAGAGGAGCCTATCGTTCTTTAATAAAATGCAAAACAAAGTATAATAATTAGATATCATATTAAAAGTAATTATAGAATAATTGGGGAGGAATTTCACTATGGAAAACAAAACCTACATTGATGGACTAATTGAAAATGCTAGAAAAGCGCAGGCAGCACTTGAAAATTATACTCAAGAGCAGACTGACGCGCTAGTTAGAGCTATAGGGAAGATTATCTATGATAACAGGGAGCTCCTTTCTCAGGAAGCTATTGAAGAAACCGGTCTTGGTATATACGCTGGTAAGGTTGCCAAGCATACTGCAGTTACAACAAGCCACTGGGCATATATGAAGGACAAGCCCTCTGTAGGCTTAATTGATATAGACGAAGCTAACGGAATCTATACATTTGCTAAGCCAGTTGGAGTAGTAGCTTGCTTAACTCCTACAACCAATCCTACAACAACA
>JAQSYD010000056.1 GCA_029256325.1 Clostridia bacterium | reverse complement strand
CCGGAACGACCTCCACCGCCGGAGCTTCTTCCTCCTCCGCCGCCACCCCCGCCTCTTCTGGCAGAGTATGCAGCCATTCTTAAGATAAAGAAGGTGACACGTCCTCCCGTAAATATAAAATCTAATATGATCAAAATCAATACGATAATCCCTAAAATAATGCTCAATATCGGATTCTCTTCAAAAAAGCTTCTGCCCGTTGATGTATTTTGCCTTGGTTGGGTATTGCTTGGGTATTGAACGATGTCTTCATTTCCACTGACAATACTGCTTATATCGGTATATATGGTTTTTACAGCTGCATCTATTCCCTGCTCATTGTTCAGTTCAGCAAACTTTACAAGCAGCTTGTTGCTTTGCAGATCTGTCAAGACACCTTCATAGCCATAGCCTACTTCAATTCTGGATTCTCTCTCCTGCATACTTAGTATGAAAAGTACACCCTTATCCTTCGTGCCTATTTTCCACTTGTTAAAAAGCTCATTGGCATATTCCTCAATGGTATTGCCATTTAACGTCTCGATACTCACAAGTACAACCTGACCGCCTTCTGTGGCTTTAAACAGACTCTCACCTAAGCTGACAATCTCTCGTTCCGTGCTGTCATTTAATATGTTCGCAAAATCATTGCTGTAAAATTCAGCAGTGGGATTTGGTATCTTTATTTCCGGAGCTTGTGCTGCAACGGTTCCAAAGCTCATTACAATCATTATAAAAATGATTGTAATAGCAGTAATTTTCTTAATTTGTTTCATTCACATACCCCCATTATAGACTTGCAACCCTAAAATCATATTTTAGAGTTGCAAACCTTTCGTTTTTAACTATAAAGTCATTCTAAAATTTAACATCTGGTGCTTTTTCTGCCCCTGCTTCTGCTTCAATGTATGGGAATTCATCATATCCCAGTAAGTTCGCAGCAGCGTTTGTTGGAAATACCTTAATCTTTTTGTTATAAACCTTTACATTATCATTATAGTATTTTCTCGCTACTGCTATTCGGTTTTCTGTACCTTCCAATTCTATTCTTAAATCCTGAAAACCTTCATTTTGTTTCAATTCAGGATAGTTCTCTGTAATAGCCAATAGTCTTCCTAATACCGATGAAACTTCAGCGTTTGCATCAATCTTTTCCTCTACACTGGCTGCGCCTGCCAATTTAGACCTTGCTTCTGCAATTTGAGTAAAGATCTCCTGCTCTTTGATCGCTTGCGCTTTTACAGTTTCAACAATATTAGGTATTAAATCTGCTCTTCTTTGATATTGTATTTCAACATCGCCCCAGGAAGCGCTTACTTCTTCACTTAAGTTTACAAGGCTTCTCTGTACACCCATCACATAAAAGCCCAAAAGTACTACAATACCGATGATAATGATCCATGACTTATTTTTCATTTTACTACCTCACTTTAAATATTTATTATTCTGAATCTAAACTGGTACCATGTGTCATTCATTAATAATGAATATATCACATATTATATTACTTTAAAAGTCGGGTACATGTCTGATATGAACTGATTTAAAATTACCTCAGCCAATTTATCAAAACCTATGATGCTGTCTTTTTCAAGGTAGCTGTAGGTCACTGTATCTAGCTTTTGCTCGAAAATGTCTAAATATTACACTATATTTTATTAATTTATATAGCTAATAGAACAAAATAACACTCAGCCTACTAAATAAACTGAGTGTTAAGGGCTATTCTTAATAAGCCTTCACCAGTGCATCTTCAATGGCTTTAAGTATTACTTTGCTGCTGTAAGTCGCACCGGAGACGATGTCGATCTCCAAGCTCTGCGCCTTAACCACCTGTCCCGGTATTATTTCAGCAGCTGAACCCTGACCGTTGATATGCTTAAAAAGTTCAATTTCAGTTATGGAATGATTATTAATTACAACCTGCACTTCGGCAGAAACAGGGAATGCACTGTAGCTGCCTGTATATGTGCCATCCTTTAGCTTTGATAAATCCACATTTTCGATATTTGAACCGGATACCTTTTCGAGATTTGCTCCTATATATGCCTTAGCGCCCAATACAACAAGTATGCATCCTACAATTAAAAACAGCAGAATAATAATTTTACCTTTTTTCTTTTTCATTTCATTTCCTTCCCTATTTAAAGCAATCCGCCTATTTTTTCTGTAATATCACTTATCATCTTACTGCGACGTAGGTTGGACCAGTTCACGATTCCATATTCACTGACTTTGCCGCCCTTTGTCTCACAAATTTTCTTCATTTGCTCCATAGCACGGTTTCCGCCCATCATCGGTGAAGGGAAAAACTGTGTTAAATAACAGAAAACTTTTTTTTCCTTCAAGGTTGCTAGCTGTGATAGATAGGCTGTCATCACTGCACAAAGAGAAAACCCTCTTACCGGCGAGCCGAAAATCAAAGCATCATATAAACTGATATCAGGAATCCTCCTTAGTTGAACCTTGTCGGCTTCCATTTGGTCCTCGTTGTCTGCCATTACCTTCTCTATTTTTACTGCGTGTCCTGCTTTGACAAGCTGCTCTTCCAGCTTCTCTGCAACAGAAAGTGTGTTTCCTGTATGGGAATATACAATAATACCTATATTCATAATAAACTCCTTTCTTTTATATAGAACTCTTTTTACTTAAATGCAGTAACTTTTTCGCCACCATAATATTCCATGCCATAGCTAAAAGTCCTCCCGGCATAGCAAGAATCATAATAACATTGCTGGATTTTGAAACAAAGGTTACCGCGATTGTGTAAATCAACAGCAGAGAAAATCCAATAAAACCTATATATGCAGTAGTTCTGCTAAAAATCCTTCCTTTTAGCATGACATAAGCCATGGTAAGGTTAGCTGATGTTGACAGCATAAAGCCAAGAAAGGCTCCTGGACCCGCAAGAAGTCCATAGCTCTTTTGCACCCGCAAATGTGCGGCATAAAGTGCGCAAAACATCGGTATCGAAATGATAGATATGATTATATTTAGCAAATCTAAGTTGCGTAATCCCAGCAGCAGGTTTCCTTGAAATTGTGCAAACCAATCTATTGCGGTTTTGGTATCGACTGCAGCACCCCACCCTGGAATAAATGTGATAGAAATATCCAGAAGAGTTCCTGCCAAAGCGATCAGTGCTGCTGCACCTCCAAGCTTATACAGTCCCTTCCAGCTGGATTTAACGTTCTCATAATCCACTGTTTGATTTGAATTTAATTGAACCATATTCTTTTCTCCTTTTTTTATTTTCTAAATCCCTTCCGTATTGAGCATAATTTTTTTGTCAAGCAGAAGCATCTCTTCATGACCTCCTGTCTCTCCCGTATCAGAAATAACTTCATCAAAGCTTTTGCTCTACAGTGCCAATGAAAGGTTTCTTACTTTTATTTCTTAACTTTCTTAAAGTCAATATATATAGGATTACCCCGGGGACAATCAGTACCGCTTCCCCTATGATAACGCCACCAAGTGTATTATATAATCCGAGCCCTACTATAGGTGACCCCTCGAAAAGCAGCGGTATACCTGTATCCTTAGGAAATATAAAACCCATAGGATGTGTGATGAAATCCACCATCCAATGACTAAACACAAGAACTCCAATCATAAGGCTTGTGCGAAAACTATGTGTGATGAATCCAGTCAGTACAGCAGCCAGCAAGGACCAAATCACTGACATGAAAAGCCCGTGTGACCACGCATTAGATTGAATACCGGCAAATGAGAAAATTGCCCAAATAATATCTAGAAGCATTGGTGCTGCCAATAAAATAACCAAGGGTATTTTAGGCGCAGTCCTTTTGGCTGCCAACCCGACTCCTAAATGTCCTAAGCCTGACATAAATACATACTCCCTCCCTATTACAATAAGTAGTCTACAATTTTTTCTAAATCCTGATATACATTTTCTTCCGTTAAATCTCCATTGTTAGAAAAGCTTAAGGCGATCATGCCATGCATTGCATATATGAATATTTTGGATACAACTTCAATATCCTGAGCCTGCAAAGTGCCATTCAGCACAAAGCCCTTGAAGGTCTCCTCCCATATCTCTGCGAAATTAGGGTCCCCCTCTGTGTTTTCAGCTTCCTTCTCCGGCTTTCTCAAAAGATGAAAATAGAAGAATCTAAAAACATTTGGGTTTTCATAATAATATGCAATATAGGCTTTAAACAGTCTTTTTATACCGTCAACATCGTATAATGGCTCATTTACTTTATTATGCATGTACGCACCGATGTCTTTAATAAACAAACTTTTAACGTTCCACAGCAAATCATTCAGATCTTCAAAATAGTTATAAATAGTCGCATAGGAGTAGCCTGCCATATAGGCTACTTTTCTTACGCTGACACTCTCCACCCCTTGGGCTAAAATTAAATCTTTAGCTGCTTCTAAAAAATACATTTTAATTCTCTGTTTCTTGATATCTTTTTTATCATCCACTGCTATTTCTTTTTTCATAATGCCCTCTTTCCTTTTATGTCATTAACACTACATTAATTTATTAACATCATTTAAATTTATTAACAATGTTAATTATAGATTATTTTTTAACACATGTCAATATATACCAAATAAAAAGCTGGCAAATTTTTTAAAATCTACCAGCTTCTTTTATCAAAATATTATTTGGTTATATCCATAGGCGCATCTTATTTCTTGAACTTTTTAAATAAATAGTATCCCAGCTGCATCAACAGACCTGAGCCTAAGCCGACAGCCGTCCAAAACAGCAGGGATATGATTCCAACCAAGTCCCTCCAGCCCGTCATATCATAAATGAACGCTCTATACATCAGTACGAATCCTACGATTAATCCTGTCATGTATAATAGGAATGCAATTGTTAATCTAAAATAGACAAACAACGCCGCAATAACACCTGTCAACAAAGCGAACACAGCATAATTAACAAGATTCCCGCCGGCAATTTCCATTTTTAAAAAAAATTTCGCACCTGCAAAAAGCACTAAAAAGGAATATGCAGCTACACTTAGGCCAGCCAGCCAATATCTTCTCTTATTTATACTCAGCATTTCAACCTCTCCTTTTCAAATATCAACAAATTAACGTCTTTTACTCTTCGCTTTTGAATTTGCTCTATTATCTTTTTTAGGCGAAGCCTTTGAAGATTTCTCCATGGTTTTATTGGTTCTCTGCGTGTTAACTATTTGTCTGGGTCTTATCAAACACCTTTTTTCAAAACCGATCAGGTCTTCTCTGCCTGCCTTAACCAGCGCTTCATAAACTAAATTATAGTTTTGCGGTTTACGATACTGAATCAAAGCTCTTTGCATCGCCTTTTCATGAGCTGACTTTGGCACATATACACTTTCCATCGTTCTGGGGTCCAGCTCAGTATGATACATACAGGTGGACAGCGTACCCGGGGTGGGATAGAAATCCTGAACCTGCTCCGGCATAAACCCTAAATCTCTAAGATACTCGGCAAGCTCAATAGCCTCCTTCAAGTCTGAACCCGGATGGCTTGACATCAGATATGGAACTAAAAATTGCTTCATTCCCAAATCTTCATTTATTTTATGGTATTTCTTTACGAACTTGTCATATACCTCTCTTTGAGGCTTGCCCATCTTCTTCAGCACCTCAGCAGAAACATGCTCCGGCGCTACCTTCAGCTGTCCGCTTATATGATGTTCACAAAGCTCTCTGAAAAACTCATCATTGTTATCATGAATCAGATAATCATATCGTAACCCAGAACGTATGAATACCTTTTTGACGTTGGGAAGCTGCCTTAAGTTTCTTAACAGCTTTAAATAATCCTTGTGATCTATTTTAAGCTGCTTGCATGGCTTTGGATATAAGCATTGCTTATCGACGCATACACCATGCTTCACCTGCTTTTCACAGGCTCTGTGGCGGAAGTTTGCAGTTGGCCCGCCTACATCATGGATATAGCCTTTAAAATCCGGATCCCATACAATCTTTTTAGCTTCAGTCAAAATAGAACGGTGACTCCTTGACTGCACAACCCTTCCCTGATGAAAGGTAATCGCACAGAAGCTGCAATTGCCGAAACAGCCTCTATTGCTTATCAAACTAAACTTTACTTCCTTTATAGCCGGTATTCCGCCCTTTTTTTCGTATATGGGATGATAGGTTCTAGCAAAGGGAAGTGAATAAATATCATCCAGCTCTGTTTGAGACATGGGCTCATGAGGAGGATTTTGAACAACATAATTGTTTTTATATGCCTCTACCAAAGGCTTGCCTACAATGGCATCCATATTGTTATATTGCAGCATAAAGCTTTCTGCATACTTTCTTTTTGACTCCAATATCTCATCGTAATGAGGCAAGAATACCGGCTGATAAGGTCTTTCTCGATCTTTGGTTTTATACACCGTTCCTCTGATAAAGGTTATTTCCTTTACCGGGATTCCGCTTTCTAAAGCCTCTGCTATTTCTATAATCTGACGTTCTCCCATGCCATAAACCAATAAATCGGCTTTTGAATCTAATAGAATAGATCTTCGAACCTTGTTGGACCAATAGTCATAGTGCGCAAATCTTCTTAAGCTTGCCTCTAATCCTCCTAAGATGATGGGTACATCGCTGTAAAGCTCTTTCACCTTGTTGGAATAAACAATCGTAGCTCTATCAGGTCTGTATCCCCCTTTCCCTCCCGGAGAATAAAGATCATCACTTCTCTTCTTTTTTGCCACTGTATAATGGTTCACCATGGAATCGATGTTGCCTGAGGTAATTAAAAATCCAAGTCTTGGTCTTCCAAAAACCTTAAAGGCCTCATTATTCTCCCATTCCGGTTGCGCAATAATGCCTACCTTATACCCGCGATTCTCTAGGACCCTTCCTATTACAGCTGTTCCAAAGGATGGATGATCTACATAGGCATCCCCGGAAACAAGCACAAAATCCAGTTGTTCCCAGCCTCTTTCCTTCATATCCTCTGCGCTTATAGGTAAAAAATTTATCATATCGTTCTCCTCAATCATCTTTTGTTCATCAGTAACTATTTAAATATAATATATGCAATTATTTATGTAATTAAATTCGTTTGCCGTAATCACCTATATCATTATATCAGTTTATGCGAATAAGTAAATTCGCGCAAACTGATATTGAACTGCATTTCTGTTTTCTACATGATCCTCAAAGCAATTTTATCAATCTTTTTTATTACTTTCATAAACATGTTTCATGCAACCATGCAAATTCATACTATATATGAGGTTTATCATTTTAGAAATTAAATACTTGGAGGAGATTAAAGTGTTTAGACAAGGTCCAAGAATCCCAACATCATGCCCAGAAGGCTTTAAAGGCAGATATGTTGTATCTCCCGGCGATACGCTTTTTACACTGTCACAAATATTTAGAGTAAGATTAGAAGCTCTGTATGCCAATAATCACCATATTCCAAATCCTAACCTTCTGATTCCCGGCGATGTGCTTTGCGTGCCAGCTCTCATCCCTATTCCTTGCTGTGTAGAACTGCAAAAGAAAGCCAGATTGCCCTTTGGAACAGGAGCAACTGCATTTGCCAACTTTGGACCCAGGGGAGGTCAGGCTATCAGCGTACTTGCTACACTGCCTGTACCAGCCTATTTTGGAAATTATGATATGTATATTGCAACTGCTTACTTCAAAGATATTGGAGGCTTTGGAAATGAACTGTTTCCAACCAATGAAAATCCACCAACATGGTCTTCTAGAATCGATCTTCCTACCGTCGTTTCCTTATCCGCCGATGTGAGAATAACCATTCAGCCCTCTAATTCTGTATCCGGCTTCTCAGGTGCAGTGATCTATGAAAACAACCTTTCTCACTGCAGTCATTGTTAATCACAAACAATTGACAAAAGGAAGGGTCAGACTAAACCCTTCAAGTCTGACCCTTTGCTTTATCTCTCGTCAGTTCCCCAGTTCCTTCCAATGCTCATAGGCTTCATATAATTCCGAAAGGGAATTTGCTTTATCCTTCGCCATAATCGCACCGCGAAGGCGAGCTAGATTCATGCTGAAGCCATTGATCTCATACCTTTCAGAGCTAAACTGTACTCTTTTAGTGATCTTGTTCCATACATTTCTCAGTTTTTCCGTGTTTTCAGCAGCTGCTGCCCATTCTTCATCATATATATTCTGTGTCAACAACTGGACTAGCTCAGGAATATTATCCTCTTCTCCCAAAGGCTTTTTTAAATAATTTCCGCTTAGCATTATCAATACAAATATTGCCAATGTCACTATAGGTATTGCAATTATCAAAAATTTTCTCATCCATTTTACCTTTCTAGTAAGGTCCCTTATAATCACCTATGTCAGTGACCTTTTGAATATGATCTTCATATTTATCAATATACAAATTCCCTCCCGGATCTAAAGTTAACAGTAAAACCTCAGAAGGGTCTTTCACTCCATGTTTTTTTAGCTCTTTATACAGCCACTTTTTATCTTTGTTAAGCTGCCTTAGGTTTTCCTCAATAACCATACCGTCATAAATCATTTCTGTACTAATTCCTGAAGATTTTACTGCAATATTCATATCCTTTGGTGTTAGAGGTAAATGCTCTGCTTTTTTTAGAATGGAGATATCTCCATTTGGCTCTATAATGGCATAGGCTACTTCATTAGGATTAAACACCCCTTTATTCCTAAGGAGCAAAAGAATATCTGATACTCTATATTTCATTTTTTTAAGTACATCTTCCATAATCTTACCGTTCATGATTACAATGGCAGGTTCACCATCTAAATATTTAGCCGCGTATCTCCACTTTAGTGTAATAAGCTCCATGAGATAGCCCAAAGAAGCCCAAGTAATAAGACCTACCCAATGCGGCCATGCCCTGCTGGACAAATCTGTTGTCAAGGTCCCTGCAATTGAGCCTATTGTAATTCCCAATATATAATCGAAAAATGTCATCTGGCTTATCTGCTCTTTCCCAATGATTCTTGCAAAAATAAGAAGGGAGAAAAAACCAATAATCGCTCTGACAAAAACCACCATACCCTCATTCAAAGGATCTACCCCCTTAGCACTAAAATGTGCTTGATATCATCCATATATTGCCCTAATATTTATCAATTTATTATCTTCCTACTTATGATAAGCAAACAGAATGCTTCGTTTATCCTTTTGATTACTACTTTATTTTTCACTTAAACATGCAAACTAAATACATGAAGGTAATAATCAACCTCTTGTACCTTGTTCCCCCATACTAAGAATGCTATACTTGTGATAAAATTAAACTATCCTGAACTATAACCTTTGATGGATTTTTACAAACGAGGTAGTGCAATGAATAATATAAAACAATTATTATATTACATGATAGGCCGAGTGCCCGCTGATCTCCACGAGGATGAGCTGAAGGGTAAAAAGCTATTGCATGTATCCGATACCCCTTCCTCCTTCTTTAGCGAGCTTGCAAGACTTATAAACGTATTAAAGCCTGATTATATCGTGCATACCGGTGACTTGGTGGATAATATTAAACTGCAGCTTTATCCAGATTCACTTTGGCGATATGAGAGAGATGCAAAGCGATTGATCACATTATTGGAACAATCCGGTGCCGATCAGATATATATTGCACTAGGAAATCATGATGATTTTTATACCGTTGAGAAATATTCCAAAAGAAGTCATATTATAAAAAAGTCTAAAATCACTCAAATAGAGGGCAAGGAATTCGCAATTGCCCATGACCCGGCGGATATTCTCAAAAAACCGGCGGCATATAATTTATTTGGACATAATCTATCTCAAAAGAATGGTTTCACAGAAGAACGGCTATATTTAAATGGAATTTCCAGCATTAACGTCATCGAACTGGACTCCATGCAATATCACAATTATCCTTACCCTGCAGGAACAGATGATGACCGATTGGGTCGGGGAAAAATAGGATTATAAAAGGAGGAACTATTATGTTTTCATTAGTCCGCAGCGGTCCCCAAATGCTGCTTATAGAAAGCAGTGATATTGAAGGATTAAAGAACTACTTACTTGCACAATATGGTGCTGTAATTGAACATGATATTGATTCAGCCTTTGAAAGAGCAAACGAGGACTTTACCATATTGTTTCTTACAGCACAAATGAAGGATCGTGTAAATGAAAAGGACATCGTTGACATCTTAATTATTCCAGAAGAATCAGATGTGATTTTATGCAGGCTATTAAATGATAAAGCAGCTGATCTTGTGGGGAAAATCCGCACTGCACCTCGTCTTATAATAGTTCGTGCAATGGGAGATATGGAGAAGGTCATTCAAGAGATACAATCGGACCATGGCGGCTCCTTTGGCACTTTTATGGAGCTCTGGAACGCCGGAAATGAAAAGGGAACTCTAGTTGCAGTTACGGATAAACCCTTACATCGCAATATGGGCGTAACTGATTTATACGAAAAATGCTTATATACAGACCAACGTTTTTATCCCTTGTTCAAGAAAATACGGCTTCAGGCTTTAAAGTACCTGAATAAGGGGCTTGGAAACAAGGACTGGTATGAGATTGAGATTCGAATTTATGATCGTTATAGTGCTTATGATCTGCACTATGAGCGCCTGGTGGACATCCTCGATTTTCTTGAGTTGGGGATTATACTAGGGGAGTCGTGGACGAAGGATTATCCTCGATTCATGATGGCTGTGGGTGTTTATCGTCTACGCTTCTTTACCTTCCACGATCCGAAATATATTAAGAAAATGCTGGTGGGCTTGGAGCATCTGGAGGATGGAACTCGTATTGTGGATTATGATGTCTACTATCAACGAAAGAAAATGGATTGGACCGATGCGCTGGAGGCAGGCGACCCCCGTTTGCGTCACTTGCTTGGGTTAAAATACCGCGCTGATATCTACGCTCGTTTTACGCCTGAAGAAGCACAGAAATTAAAACATCAGGAAGAGGAAATATTAAAAACCAGATATTAGTCATTTAGAAGCCCTCTGCTGAATAATTTTCGGCAGAGGGCTTTATAAATCAAATATGACGCTACCACGTATGAAATGAATTAAACCGTAATTGTAGGCGGTACATAAACTCTTGCAGCTAGTTCCTTATCCAGCATATAAAGACCACTGGTATTATCTCCGATCAATTCCAATTTTTTAATCAAGCCTAAAAAGTTTGATTCCTCTTCAACCTGCTCGTCAACAAACCACTTCAAAAAGCTTACTGCTGCATGATTCTTCTCCTCTGTAGCGATATCCGCAAGCAAATAAATTCTGCTGGTTACAAACTGTTCATGCTCATAGCCCTTTTCAAAAACATCTAATAAACTGGCATATTTATCATGAGGCTCATCAATTCCATAGACTTTAACTTCCCCGTTCATTCTATTGATGAAATCGAAAAACAATCTGGCATGAGCTCGCTCTTCCTCTGTTTGAACCTTTAACCAATTAGCAAAGCCATCAAGGTTCAGGGATGCACAATAAGCTTCCATCGCCATATAAAGGTGTGCAGAAGCTAATTCATGCATGATTTGAATATTCATTTCATCTATTAATCTTTTGCTTAACATGACAACTCCTCCTTAGTTTATAATTATTATTTGTTGATAATTATTATCTCTTTTACTATTATTATACACCTTTAAACATTATTTACAATAGTTTTATTTTATATTTTACTGCAGCTTTTTCTTATAACAAGATTTATTGAAAGTTTTTTGCACCTGTTGCAAAAAAACTACCCAAGGCATTTCAACGAGGCAGGGGGACATATTTTCGCCTCGTTATATTCTTTCAATGCCTTTTTCAGTTATTCTTATTTTTCTTTCTTTTAGAAGTCTTCCTACAGCTCTTTTAAAGGCATTCTTACTCATGTTTAACTCTGACTTTATATCAGCTGGCCGGCTGTCATCATTTAACGACAGCTTACCGCCTTTTTGATTGAGTCTATCCATAATCTTTTTTGCGTCATCATTTATTTCATTATAAGCTTCTTTTCTTAAGCTTAATTCCAGCTTTCCATCATCTCTCACCTTTTTTATTCTAACCTCTACACTGTCTCCACATCTATAATCACCATAAAGCTCTTTGTTGGGTATTAAGCCATTATATTTATTATTCACAGCTACAAAAGCACCAAAGTCTTCATTAATTTTATAGATTGTCCCATGAACCCTGTCATTTTCCTTGTAGGGTGATTCATCGCTTAATAGCTTGGAAATATCCATAGTAGCACATAATCTACGACTCTTATCGATGTATAAGCCTACTAAGTACATTTCATTTTTGGCAACTCTATAGGTCTGTTCCTTAAAAGGCAGCAGTAAGTCCTTATCCAAACCCCAATCTAAAAAAGCACCGATCCTAGAGTTATCTACCACCTGAAGCTTGGCCAATTCTCCAATGGTTATTTTGGGCTTTTTCATAGTCGCTATCATTCTGTCTTCGGAATCCTTATAAACAAATACATCAATTTCATCATCTTCTTTAAGTTCCTGTGGTACTTGATTCATGGGCAGCAGAATATCATCCTCGTTGCTTCCATGCTTGGTATTCAAAAATGCGCCGATCTTTGTTATTCTAATTACCTTCAACTTTTGTATCTTGCCTAATTCAATCATATTAACCCCTCTTTTATTATAATTTAAATTTAATATATCCGCTTTAAGCACTGCACATTCCTGCAGCTATTTGAATTACTTAAATTATTAAGCATAGTAATTCTGGCTTAGTATTGGAATGATAACATAATAAGTCTTATTCAGCAACTTAAATAAATCTCTGTGATTCTATATTTTTTCGGCAGTAAAGCAGACACGGCTCCACTCAAAAGATCCTTTTGTACAAAATATACGAAATAGTATTTTCTTTTTGATGAAATTACTGTTAAATATAACTATCGGATAAAATTTATATAACGACTTCATGATATAAGGGGAGATCATATTGAACTTAAAGGTATTATGGACTATTTCAGGAAGCATGGGCACCATCGCTGATATTGACATGCTAAAAAAGGCCAAGTCCTTTGGCATAGAAGTAGTGACTACGGATACAGAAGATAAAGATACTGCAGGATTTATTGTAACAGGAAAAAAATATGTAGTTCCTAAAGTTAAGGATTCAAAATATATAGATGCGCTATTGAAGATATGCCAAAGTGAAAAAATCACAACCATCATACCTCAATATACGGATGAGTTGGTACTAATGTCAGAAAACACGGATCTTTTCAAGCGTTTTGGCATTAAAGTACTTGTGACCGAGGACATTGAAAAGCTAAAGGTGGCAAACAGCAAGGATGCACTTTATAAGTTTTTTAATCAAAGAGCCTTTGTGCCTAAATACACCTTAGTATCCTCCATTGATTCAATCAAAGCTGCAGTCTTAGCCCTTGGGTACCCCAGTGTGCCTGTATGCATAAAACCCGCAAAAGGAGAAGGCGGAAAAGGTTTTAGAATCATAACGGAGGAAAAGGTAGATATTTTTAATGAGCCCCCAGGCTCTGCTAAAATAAATCTTGATGCCTATATCGATCAGCTCAAAGTTTTGGCTGAAATACCCGAGCTTCTTGTAACTGAATATCTTCCGGGTAAGGAATACAGTGTTGACTGTGTGTGCAAAGCTGGCATCACTTACTTTTGCATACCCAGACAAAGGATGGAGACTTCCATGGGTGTTGCCAGCGTTTCTTTAATCGAGAAGAATGATGAGTTAATCGCGTACTCCAAAGAAATCATATCGGATCTTAGGCTATCCTATAATATAAATATTCAATTTAAGTACTCTAACGAAGGAAAGCCTATGCTGATAGAAATAAATCCACGGGTATCCGGTTCACTGGTAGCAAACTACGGAGCCGGAATTAATATGTTGGAAGAGGCTTTAAGACTAGCATATGGTATGCCGGTGAAGAAAATAGATATCAAATGGGGAACTAAAATGCTGCGACATTGGAGCCAGATTTTTACTCAGGTATGATATTTCTTCTTAAAATATCATACCTGTTTTTGACCATTTATTTTTGTTCATAATAAGCTTTATATTTTTTCAGCATAAAATGGGGATTATATGTTTCTTTAAATCTTCTTAGTCCGGGAATTCCCATATCATCTTCCTTATTGATATACTTTTCATTTATGTTCTTTACCAACTCATTGACTAGGTATGCATGCACTCCTCTGTGGGAATTATCCGTAAGCTCTACATGGGAAAGAATCATATCCTCTGATAGCTTCTCATATAAGCAAAATGCAGAAATCTCCCCTTCGTTTATAACCACACCGCCTTTTAAGTCAAACAAATCAATATTATCAAGCATTTTAAAAGTAGGCTTCAATTTGTTAGGTGAATTATGATACTTAAGCGTAAATTCCTTGCATCTATCAATGTATGCTTTAACATCTGCGTCGAATGATGGTGAAAAATCCCTATAATAACTATACAAATTATTTCTTTGCTTTCTAAATTCTTTACCTTTGTATTCGATAAAATCCGAGTTTTTGAAGATGTAGTCAAAGGAGTCTCTGTCTTCTTCTATATGAAAATGAAAAGTCTTGAAAATATCCAAAAAATCTTCCGGTATTTTCGTAAATACAGGGTTAATATTATTCTCTTTGCAATAATTTAAAACTGTGCTTATACCCTTTTCGGTGTCTCCTAAAGGCATAAAGAAATTTGTGGCTGCCATATCAGAGCGAATAATGATATTCCCGTCATTTTCTGCCATCTTGAGTTTGTATAAATCTTGATACATAAAAAGGTATGATAACAAGTAATCTGAACAAATATTTTTGTATTTATCAAAACTTGCCATGTCATTCAATGTAGCTTCTCTAAAATCCAATGTTTTACCTCCTACCGGGGCATGGGTACAGGTCCCGCATCCCTATGCTTATCTTTCTGTTTCCACTTCTAGTTTGCTGAAGCCTATTAGCCTTCTTCCTCTTATTTCCTGATGTCTGCTAAGAAATATTATAAACCAGCTTGTTAGAATGATTCCTTTTAGAATACTGCTCAGACTTATACTCCACCATACCCCATTTAATCCAAGGGCTGCTGACAATAACAGCGCTCCAGGAATTCTCAGTGCATTTAATGCTATACCCACAATGGAAGGTGGAATTGTTTTCCCAAGACCATTAAAGGCTCCTGCCGTTGTTATTTCTATACACATGAAAAGCTGAGATACGCCAAGTATTCTCAAATATATCATTCCATCCTGTATGACGTTTTGCTCTCTAATAAAAATAGAAAAAATAGGACCAGGCAAGAATATGAGAAGGCATGAGGTAATTATTCCGATAACGGCGATAATTCCTATAGCTGTAAAATATCCTTTATATATTCTTTCCCACTTTTTCGCTCCATAATTTTGTCCTACAAAGGCACTTAATGCAGTTTGGAAGCCTCCCGCTGTCATCCATGATATGGATTCTATCTGCGAACCGACGCTCTGTACTGCAATCGGTGTTGGACCCCATCCTGACAATATTCTAGCAATGATCATAGCAATTACCGTAAATGCTCCGCTTTGCAATGCAACAGGTATTCCAAACCTGACAATTCTCCCGATATGCTGCCAATCAGGTTTCTGCAGAAAATTCACTGCAACAAAAAAATCTGTTTTTTTCCTGATAACAAATATGAATACCATGGTCACTACAAACTGGGCAAATATTGTCGCCACAGCAGCTCCTGCAACGCCCATTTGAGGAAAGGGTCCCACACCTAATATAAGAAGAGGGTCTAGTACGATATTCACCGTAAGACCTATTGTATTAATGACAAAAGGTGTTCGACTATCTCCATGTCCGTTAAAAATTGCTGTAAGCACCGGTGGTAAAAAGAAAAATATCATACCCATCGATATTATAAAAAGATAGCTTGCCGCCATAGCAATAATATCATCCCCGGCAATGTTAAAAAAGCCTATGAGCTGTTTCCGAAACACCATTATAGTGCCTCCATACAAAGCAGCCAGAACAACATTCATCTGAATGGAGTGCCTAATATAGTTTTTTGTCTCATCAGCATTTTTCCTGCCAACTGATTGTGCAACACCAACCTCTGCACCAATTTTAGGCACTATAATGAATGCAAAGGCAAGCCACGTGAAAAAGCCCGCTGTGCCTATTGCAGTAACAGCTCTTGAGCCTAATACCCCAACCCATATCATATCAGTCAAATTATAAGCCATTTGTATTAGGGAGGTTCCCATAATTGGAAGCGCGAGAATAACTAGTTTTTTTAATATATTTCCCTCAGTTAAATTATTATTCATTTTATTTTACTACACCCTCATTACCACTTAGTTAATTTATTTCTTTAAAGCTTATTCATTAATAAAAACGAACTCAGCAACAAAATGCACTATCCAATTATACCACAACTCTATGAAGCTTCCAAAAACAGCTCTGACAATATTCAGCAAGACTGCAGTTTTATGATGAAATTTGTCAAAAATTATGCTATGATTATTGATATTGCAGGAATCTATAAAAGGGGTTATGGCATGAGAAATATAGCAAGAATCATGAAATTGTTAAGTCTTCCTATGGCTTTAACCACAACAGCTTACATATTGTTTTTGAATGTAGTAGAATATCCCCAGTCTTTAACGCTAGTTTTTCAATACATTTCTTATATCCTTTTTATAATCGGCATGCTGTTGGGATTAAGATTCAACAAAAGCAAGGTTTTTTTCTTGTGCTTAATACTTGGCATAAGCCAATTGCTTCTATCTAATGACTACTTAATTTTTCCTTTTGTAAATGATAAACTTCCGGATATCTTTAACATACTTGCCTTACTCTTACCCATAAACCTATTGTTGTTTTCCTTATTTAAAGAGCGAGGTATTTTTACGCCTTGGGGAAAACTAAAGTATGGATTTATAATAGCCCAATTCATATTTGCCTGGTGGTTGCTGATCCCTCAAAATCAAAGCTTAAGATTATTCACTTACTATAGACTTCTCCATTTTACTTTATTAGATACTTTTGCAATTCCTCAGCTTTCAAGCTTATTGTTTCTTTTTGCATTCCTGGTTTTATGTACTAAATTGTATTTCAATCCTACTATCATAGATAGTTCATTTGCTGGTGTAGTTATCATGACCTTCATTGGAATCCTTTTAAAAGATCATTTTTTAGGTCTCAATCTCTTTTATGCCATGGCAGGCTTGATTCTTGTTATAGGTGTAGTAGAGGCTTCTTATTTCATGGCTTATAAAGATGAGCTGACGGGAATTCCGGCGAGACGAGCGCTAAAGGAATCCATGTTAAAGCTTAGCGGTAAATACACAATAGCTATGATAGATATTGATTTTTTTAAGAAATTTAATGATGCCTACGGTCATGCTGCAGGGGATGAAGTTTTACATAGGGTCGCTTCTAATTTAGCACGAGTAACGGGAGGCGGCAAAGCTTTTAGATTTGGAGGCGAAGAGTTTACTCTATTATTCTCCAATAAAACAAAGGAAGAAGTAATTCCTCAACTGGAGGAACTGAGAAAAAATATAGCAAAGCAGAAGCATGCCTATAAGAGAAAACGAAAAGTAAATGGCAAGGAAAAAGTGGTAACGAAGCAATTAAGTGTTACAATCAGCATCGGAGTTGCTGAAAAAAATGAAAATTATAAAACTGCAGAGGAAGTTTTACAGGCTGCCGATAAAGCACTTTATAGAGCAAAGAAAAACGGAAGGAATTGTCTGTGCAAATAGCCATCTCAGAAATAAGGATGGGACAATGACCTAACCCCAATCTAAAATGGCAAGCTCATATAATCTTTATCATTAGATTATGTTAAAAATTAATGTATTGTACATTGTTTAGAAATCATATGCATGATTTAATCATATCAGGGTTTTACACTTATATTTTGTATAGTATAATTAAATTAAATCATATGTAATAATCTTCTAATATTTATATAATTATAGTAGCAAATCATGATATTTAAAATTAATATTAAAATATAAAGGAGGTTGAGATTCTCGTGCAACTATATTTTATTTTATCTCTTATTACTTCAATCATCGTAATCATTTTTGCAATTACAAATGCAGCAGCCGTCCCTGTAAGAATCTTTTTCGTAAAGTACGAACTATCTTTGGCACTCATTATTTTTATTTCTACAGCCTTTGGCGCAATCATTGCATCTATGCTGGGTCTTGTAAAGCAGTTCAAACTCAAAAAACAGCTTAAAAAGCTTAATATCGAAAAGCAAGCTCTTTTGACAGAGCAAGAAAAGCTGCAAGAAGAAATATCTTCTTTAAAAGCTATGCATTCTACAGAACCAGCACTTGAAGAAAGTCATCAATCCACTGACGTTGAAGTATAAGTTATTCCGCGTAAAAGCATGCGAATAAGCCCTCTGTTGAACATTCCTTCAACAGAGGGCTTATATATAGCTATGGTATCCCTTATCCACAGTCTTTTATAATAACTATTTTACTATGCTAGCTTTCTGCCTTTGTACGGTACCGCCTGTTAACCTTTCTAATATATCTTTCCAAAGCATAAATGCCATCATGAGCCTCGCCTATGTAATTTGTTGACATACTTCCACAAGCTGTTATTCTATTGATACCTGCTGCGTAGAATATTTTAGACAACTCGTCAAAGTCCTTATGATTACAACTTAATCCAACTGTCTGCAAATAACCCTTATGCGCTCTCAGCAAGCTTAATAGCTGTTCTCGTTGTATTGGCATTGCCCAAATATTGCGAAACAGTGGAGCTGCTTTTAATGCAGCAATATAATCAACCATAACACTAAATTGCTTTTTTTCATCTGTAATCAATCTTTTTTCTTCTAAAATTTCTTCCATCTTAACAAGCTCATGCACCCAAGTAATTTGTGCTTGTATGTTCATCGGTCTGGCAGCTGATGGGTATTGATTCGCTACAGCTTCCATTTGCTTCGCCAGTCTAGCCGCAAAGTTATCCAGCTCCTTAGGGTTATTTGTCTCATAAAAAACACATTGTGGAGAGCTGCAATAAAGCTGATCCGTCAAGCATATGTCTCTTGCCAACCCTAACAAATCCTCTTCATTATTTTCACTTTCTGCAAAATATGCAAAGCTCAAGCGATGTCCCCATTCAATAATGGGCAACGCCGGCGGTGCAAGCTGCCTGATTGCTTTGATAGCCTCATCCGAACCCCACACTACAACAGCATTCGCCGCTTCAATAAGCTGACTGATTACTTCCTTATCCCTTGAAGAAACATCAAGAACATAGATGTATGGCTTTAAACTAGGCTCTATCTGAATCAATCGCATCAGCAGTTCACTAGATAAGCCTCCTTCATTTTCCGGCAGCTTTAAAATATTGATATTTCCTGTTAACAGTCCCTCAATAACACTAAAGGCTGAAAGCCCTAGCGTGTTTCCTGCGCCAATATGCATTATTACACCAAGGGGATGCTCCTTTTCCTCAATTTCTTTATTAACCTTTTTCCACACAAAAGGATTCTCCCCTAGCTCCGTCTGTAATTTTTTTAGCAGCGCATTTCTGTCTAAGCTATCAATGGTCACCCTAACATATTCCTCTGCTGCCCATTTAGGTATTCCTAATCACTACCTCCGGCATCAATGGCTCAAGTAATAGATCCTCCTCCATCTGTTTCCCTAATTTACTGAGCTTATTGATAAAATCCTCTTTAGAAACGGGTTCCCCTCTATAAATATTATCCATCTTATTCTCCCTTCATATATTCAGAAGCAGCAACAGCACAGCTCCTTGCCTTCACGTTTCCTGCTCTTCCAAGGATCTCAAAGTATGGAGTTTCAATGCCGCAGCCACACTTTTTACCCTCTCTCAATACAGCCATATCACCCATAAGGATGGATGATATAGGCACCGAAGAAACCAATGGACTGATAAAACTCAAAAAACCTGGCTCATCAAAGCCTATGGGCTCTAGAGATTTAACGTCACGGATAATCACTCTACTCCAAATGGGTACATGCATATGGTGATTTTCACATTCCGGATAAGCAATGCTATGCTCCACAGCACTGTAAAAATCACGACAATTTCTGGCAGGTATCCCGAGATACTCCTCCACCATGTTGTTTAATTCCTCTTTATCTATCATCATGTCATCGAATTTCTTCCAGCCGCCTCCTGTAAGAACCAAGGATTTTTTATTTAAATGCAAGGGCTTCATTCCTGATTCTTTCATCATTTTTAATAGCATATATAAATAAGATGGAAATCCAAGAATCCGCACCGGCAGTTTTTGAATGCTATATCTTTTAAAAGCAGCTATGATCCCAAAATAATCAATTTCATAACGATCTCCAATAGTTCTTAATGCATAAACCTTTTCTTTGGCAGGGGCAAACCTTGTCATGCCAAGGGCAATCTTGACATTTCCCATATCATTGCCTGCCTTAGGCTCGTAGCCTAGGATAAGATAATTTGTAGGAATGACCGAAATAAAACCATGATGCTTCATGGCCTTAATCGCCATTGCTGTACCAAGCTTTATGGATTCGCTGTCCAGAAACACCTGACTTTTTTGACCCAATGTTCCTGATGATGTAGCATGGATTTCAATTTCTTCTTTTTTTGCGCTAAGCACTTCGTGGTACTTAAAAAATTGTGCAGAAATCGTAGGTATTTTTGCACAATCTTCTATGGACTGAATATCATCCATACGAAAGCCACGTTCTTTTAATAATTTCTCATAAAACTCACAATGGGTGCGATGGTGTTCTACTGACTCTCTCATGGCCTCCAAAAACAATCCTTCGCTGCCCTTTTGGTCATAAATTTTGTTATATGCAAATAGCTTCTCTCTTGCCGTCATAGATTCCCCCTCCTCTTCCAACGTCTTCCTTTATTTTACAATATATAATGATTGATTGCACGCATTTATAAAGGCCTCTGCTGAATATATCTACAGCAGAGGCCTTGGACTTATAATCTATGTAGTTTTTTTTCTAATCTATATACGACCATATGATAAATTCGATTGCTAAAATATCCCTGTTCAAAGCCTACAATACGCCTTTAATCACTAGTATCAATACGATAGCCCAGACTAAAGCGATCAATGCTCCACCCATCTTTTTATATCTGTCGTCAATACGAATTTCATTTTCTGCAGTTCGCTTGCATTCTCCCCAGATGTCTTCTGGGATAATTTTGACTGCAATAATAATGCCCAAAGGTATTAGAATAATATCATCAAGCATGCCTAAGATTGGAATAAAGTCTGGAATTAGATCTATTGGACTTACTGCGTATATAAGGATGAGCAGCAGAAAGGCTTTTTTATACCATTTTACATCCTTATGCATATATGCAAGGTATACAATTATGATTTGCTTCTTCAGTTGCTTTGCTCTTAATTTTATATTTTCCAGCATATTTACACGCCTCCAGTTAAAGATAAACTTCTCATTACAATTTCATCACGTAAAATAACCGCTGATCAAGATACACATGCATCTTGATCAGCAGCTATGATCAGTTAAATTTAACTTTGCAATATCCTCATAAATTCATCTCCCGTTATTGTTTCCTTTTCAAGCAGATAGGAGGATAATGTGTGAAGCTTTTCTATATTCTCTTTTAAAATATTGATGGCCTTCTCGTGGGCATTTTTTATAATAGCCAATACCTCTCCATCTATTTTAGATGCCGTCTCAGGAGAACACGCCAGGGAAGAATCTCCTCCCAGGTATTGATTGGATACTGTCTCCAGCGCCATCATATCAAAGCTTTTGCTCATACCTAGGCGGGTAACCATTGCTCTGGCAATTTTGGTAGCCTGCTCTATATCATTAGAAGCTCCTGAGGTGTAGGTTCCAAAAACCAACTCCTCCGCTGCACGACCACCGGTAAAGGTAGCAATTTTATTTGTCGCTTCCTCTTTTGTCATTAATACATTCTCATTCTCGGATACCTGCATCGTGTAGCCAAGAGCACCTGAAGTACGTGGAATAATGGTGATTTTGTGTACTGGCGCAGATTCGGCTTGTTTTGCTGCAACAATAGCATGTCCAATTTCATGATAAGCAATAATCTGCTTCTCTTTAGGAGAAATCACAGCGCCTTTCTTTTGATATCCTGCGATTACAACCTCTACAGCTTCTTCTAAGTCGCTTTGCTCAACATATTTGCGTCCGCATTTTACCGCCCTCAAAGCTCCTTCATTTATAATGTTGGCAAGCTCTGCGCCGGAAGCGCCTGAGGTTGCTCTTGCAATTTCGTTGAAATCTATATTACTGCTTAGTTTAATTTTCTTCGCATGAACCTTTAGTATTGCCTCACGACCTGCAAGATCCGGCAATTCCACGGGAACGCGACGGTCAAATCTACCTGGGCGAAGCAAGGCTTTGTCCAGTGAATCAGGCCTGTTGGTTGCTGCAAGAATAACAACACCTTTTTCCCCATTAAAACCATCCATTTCTGTTAATAGCTGATTTAATGTCTGTTCTCTCTCATCATTGCCACCAATTCCACCATTGTCACGTTTTTTACCAATGGTATCAATTTCATCAATAAATACAATACAGGGAGCTTTTGCTTGAGCTTGCTTAAATAGGTCTCTCACCCTTGCTGCCCCCATACCTACAAACATCTCTACGAATTCAGAACCTGAAATCGAGAAAAAAGGTACCTTTGATTCCCCTGCTACAGCCTTTGCCAGAAGCGTTTTTCCTGTACCCGGAGGTCCTACCAGCAAAGCACCCTTTGGCATGATTGCACCAATTTCCTTATATTTTCCCGGGTTATGCAAGAAGTCTACAATTTCACTTAGTGCTTCCTTTGCTTCATCTTGACCTGCTACATCTAAAAAAGTTTTGCCCGTCTGTGCTTCAACATATACCTTGGCATTGCTTTTTCCGAAGGTCATAGAGTTGCCACCCATTCTTTTTTGCATTGAATTCGTAAGCATTTGCCCGATTCCTATAAAAATTATAATTGGAAGAACCCAAGATAATATAAAATTAGTGAGTGGTGAATTTTCCTTTGGAATAACCTTAGAAAATTTTACTTGGGCCGTATGAAGACGATTCACAAGCTCTGGATCATCTACACGTCCTGTAACGTATATACTCTCTTTTCCTGCATCATTGTTTGCAGTGAAAGCGATTTGATTCTCTTGAATTTCAGCTGTTTTTACTTTGTTATTTTCAATCTGCGTTAAAAATGTACCATAATCTACTTGTGTAATTTCTTGCTTCAGCACTGATGGAAAAACATAAGCATTTAAAATCAGCACAACAACCAATGTAATAATATAATAATAAATAATCGGTTTTTTCGGATTTTTATCTTCTTTCATACTGACCTCTCCATTTCCATAATTAGGCTCTAATCACTGTCTACTTTATTCATTCTCTTCAATACATCATCCAGTTTTTGAAGTCCTAAGATGATTTCATCAAAGGTTTCTTCTATCTCACCTGTTAAATGCTGTGAAATTTTATTGTTAAACAATCTGTCTATTTCCGATACCGTCTCTTTCCCTAAACTGGTAAGTGCCACACGCACTACCCTCTCATCCTGGCGATTTCTAACACGTTCTAAAAAACCTTGAGCTTCAAGTTTTTTACACATGGCAGAAATATTAGCTCCAGCAGCACATGTACTATTTGCTAAGCTGCCTATTGTGTGGGACTCATCATGATATAATTCCATAAGAATTCTTGTTTGCATCATGGTTAATCCAAAGTTCTCAATGACTGGACTAAATATACCATTCATGCTTTCTTCGATTTTTCTTGTATAATGCCATACAATATTTTTAAATTCACAAATATCCATGGTGCCCCTCCACAAATTATAATATCTATATATTATATATAATATGTTTTATAATTAAGATTGTCAATATGCGAATAGTTAACATAATTTAAAACAACCACCGTGCAAGATACCTTATTGCATCTCAATCGATGGTTATCTTTATATAACTTTATAAGCTTTTAATAAGCTTTTTTTATGTCCTTTTAGCAAATTCAGTTTTGCATTTAGGGCAAGTAATAATAATTTTACCTTTACCCTTTGGAAGTCTTAGTTTTGCATTACAGCTTGGACATTTAAAAAAACGATGGGTTTTTGAATCCATTGCATGCTTTTGTGTTTTTTTAAGCCATGAGTAAATGGGGCTAATAAGAATAGCAAATTTATAGTTTTCCATACTGCGCTTAGAATTATTTTTTGACAGCATTCTAAAAAGACATAATCCCAAAGGGATATAGCTTAATAATGCCAGCATTGGAAGGTTGACCAGCCTAGCCACAAATGTTAATATCACAGAAAATATGAGCAGTGCCATAGAAAGCTGGTCACTGCCGTGCCTTCCCGACATAAAATTTCTCAACCAATTCATTTTCATTACTCCTCGTATGTTTATTTGATTTGATGTTGTTTGCATAATCGATACATATAATCAATAAGTCGGTCAAAATGACTTCATGTCACCCAACCGACTTATTTCTTCTGATGTACAATAGGCTCAAATCCATTCGGTATTGCATATGACCCATTATTACAAAGTTTATTCTCCTACAAGTTCTAATTCTGATGCAGCTTCTTTCATTCCCTCAATTGTCCATAAAATGACTGTGTCGATATCCATTCCCAACATTTCACAGCCGGCAAGTATAACGTCACGATTAACACCGGCAGCAAAGCCGGCAGATTTGAATTTCTTCTTCACTGATTTCACTTCAAGGTCAAGTATGCTCTTATTAGGGCGCATATAAACCGTTGCTGTGACAAGTCCTGTAAGCTCATCTATGGTATAAAGAACCTTCTCCATCTTACGAGTTGGCTCTACATCAATACAGAGGTTCCAGCCATGAGAAATTACCGCATGGATGACATCCTCACTCACGCCTTCTTTCTCTAGTATTTCCTTTGCCTTGTGGCAGTGCTCTTCAGGATAGAGCTCATAATCAATATCATGAAGAAGTCCGATGTTTCCCCAATATCCCTCATCTTCTCCCAGCTGTCTTGCAAAATAACGCATCACCGCTTCAACTGCAAATCCATGCTTTATCAGCGCACCGCTTTTGTTGTACTTTGCAAGTAATTCGTATGCTTCTTGACGTGTTTTCATCCTTATCTTCCTCCTTGTTTCATTCGCAATGTAAATATTGTATTAGCAGCTTCTGTTGCCACATTGAACTATGTCATGTTTGAGTTATACTGCATCAAAGTGGAAAATTATTATTTAAAGCCCTCTGCCAGGTTGTTTACAGCAGAGGGCTTTCATTCTCTATTTGCTTATTATGACTTCCTTTCCTGTATTCTAGCAAACAACTTCACTATTTCATTTACTGCAAGAGGAACTAAAGCAAATATTATTACCAATCCCCAGTCATATGCTGAAAGCATTTGTACCTTAAATGCATTTGCCAGGAAAGGAATTGATATCACGCCAAATTGTAGAATAAATCCTACTATTATAGCACCAATCAGGTATTTATTTGAGAACAACCCAACTTGGAATATAGACTTTGATGAGTTCCTCATAGTTAATGAATAAAATAACTGTGAAGCTGCAAGCACTACAAAAGCCATTGTTCTGGCATAGGTTAATACCTCTTCCGGAATATTCTTTGAGCCTAAGGTGAATCCATGTTCACTTAGTCCAAAGTAGAAAGCAGCCAGTGTAAGTATTCCGATTAATGTGCCGCCAAGTATAGCTCTAAATCCAGCACCATTTGCAAAGAAGCTTTCTTTTGGATCTCTAGGCTTCTTTTTCATAACATCCTTATCCCCGGGATCTACGCCTAGGGCAATAGCAGGTAGTGTATCAGTAATTAGATTTATCCATAAAATCTGTGTTGGCAGGAGTGGTACCGGCCAAAAAAACAGTACTGAAGCAAATACTGCAACAATTTCTCCCAAGTTACATGAAAGAAGAAATATGACTGCCTTTTTAATATTGCTGTATATGTTTCTGCCTTCCTCTATGGCGTGAACAATCGTTGTAAAGTTATCATCCGTAAGTATCATATCACTAGCGCCCTTAGATACGTCAGTACCTGTGATGCCCATGGCCACCCCTATATCTGCATTTTTCAGTGAAGGTGCATCATTCACTCCATCACCGGTCATAGAAACAATATTTCCATGTGCCTTGTAAGCTTTAACGATCTTAACCTTATGCTCTGGAGATACTCTGGCGAATACTCTATAATTGTTTATTCTTCTTGAAAATTCTTCATCTGATAATTCATCTATTTCAGCACCTGTAATACTCTGTTCAATGGAGCTGGCAATTCCAAGCTCCTTTGCAATGGCAACCGCTGTATTTTTGTGATCTCCTGTTATCATTACCGGGGTAATGCCTGCTCTCTTTGCGTCAGCAATTGAATCTCTCACTTCAAGTCTAGGAGGGTCTATCATACCAACTATACCAATAACTGTTAGGTCCTTTTCCATTTCATCTGATTCAATGATGCTGTCAGTATTTTTAAATGCAGCACCAAGCACTCTTAATGCGTCATCAGACATGTCTTCGGCTACCTTTAGGTAGCTGGCTTTCATCTCTTCTGTTAGTGGTATGATTTTACCATCTACCAAGGCATTTTTTGATATCTTTAAAATATTATCAATAGCGCCTTTCGTATGAACCCTGTATCCATTTTCTTCTTCATTCAAAGTTGACATAAGCTTTCTATCCGAATCAAAGGGCTTTTCTCCAACTCTTTTATATTCAGAATGCAGAGTCCTTCTTTCCAGATTATATCTGTCACCAAGTATAACTAAAGCAACTTCTGTAGGATCCCCTGTACTTTCTCCGTTTTCATAGGTTGCATCTGAACATAGAACAAAGGATTTCATTAACTCTTTCTCATCTTTATCTGCTTCAAAGCCTGTTCCTTCGGAGGGAACATCCTTTAGGTTATCTAAAGTGTAGAATTTCACAACGGTCATTTTATTTTGGGTCAGCGTACCTGTTTTGTCAGAGCATATAATGTTTACTGAACCCAAGGTTTCAACGGCAGGAAGCTTTTTAACGATGGCATTGATTTTTGACATTCTTGTTACACCAAGGGCAAGAACAATTGCAACGATTGCAGGTAGTCCTTCCGGAATTGCTGCAACAGCTAAGCTTATTGCTGTTAAGAACATTTCAAACAAATCTCTCTTTTGGAATAGGGCGATAACAAATATAAGCGCACATATACCTATCGCTAAGAATCCCAGCACCTTTCCAAGCTCTTCAAGTCTCTTCTGGAGCGGAGTCATCTCCTCGATATCTTCATCAAGTATTTTAGCAATTTTTCCTATTTCCGTTTCCATTGCAGTTGCAACAACTACGCCTTCACCTCTACCATATGTAGTTAGGGTAGACATAAAGGCCATATTTGATTTGTCTCCAATTGGCGTCTTTGGATCCTCATGAATATCCTTTGCATTCTTTTCTGATGGGACTGATTCACCGGTTAATGCAGATTCCTCTATCTGCAAGTTCACACTTTCAATAAGTCTTATATCAGCAGGTATAAATCTTCCTGCATCCAAAACAATGATATCTCCGGGTACGATCTCTTCCGAGTTAATTTCTCTAACTTCTCCGTCTCGTCTGATTAATGCTTTCGGAGTGGTCATCTTTTGCAAGGCTTCAATAGCCTTTTCTGCCTTATACTCTTGAATAACTCCAATAACAGCATTTAATACTACAACCAATAGAATAATAATTGCATCTACATATTCTCCAATAACAATTGTTATAGCTGCTGCACCTAAAAGGACATATATAAGCATATCCTTTAGTTGTGCAAAGAATAATGAGATTAAGCTTTTCTTGGCTTTACCCTTTAGCTTATTTTCACCATACTTCTCAAGCCTAGCCTTCGCTTCATCTTTCGTCAACCCAGTAGCTGAGTCTACATGAAGTTCTTTTAGAACTTCTTCCTGTGATTTTGAAAACCACATATTCAGTCACGCTCCCTTCATCTAATACAAATTCAGATTTATCCTTAAATAAATAGTCCATATCCTTTTTATCAAATCAAACTTCTTTTTTTACATATTATTTATCATTATCTCCATATATTTCATATTCAATAACCAAAATCTTCATTCTCGCTTTTCCATATTCTACTTATTAGTATTTACCCTTCATCTCGTTTATACCTCCCATCAGTAATGCAAAAATGATCTACCTCCCAATGATTAATTGAGTCACCTTAAAAATAAAAATGTAAACAAAAAGACCTTTAGCATAATCTTATCCCACAAGATAAAATATTGCTAAAGGTCTTACATCTTTGAATCATCAAAGGATAAAGCCAGGCAGTTTCAACAAGCTACCGGCTGTTGACTTTATCACCTCTATAAGGTAGTTACTCCCCTTTAACAGAAGGCCATTTTCGTGTACCCTCTGTATTTAGGATAACATTTTTGGTATACATATACAATAACTAATTTCAACTTACATATGTATTTCTAAAAAACCACCTCGCATGCATTATAATTATACTATTCAGCACACAAGGTGGTTTTATGATATCTTAATTCAAGGATTTATCCTAAATATATTATTTTGCAGCCTTTGCAGCTGAAACTATTGCAGATGTATAACCATGTGTATCTGCTAATGTAGCACCGCTTACTGCATCAACCATTTGTTCCTTGGTATTTGCTGCTAGAGTTTTTTCCAATTCTGCTACTGTTTTTCCTATTGCATAGGCTTGAATAACATCATAGTTCTTGTCTAGCGCAACTGTTGAACCTGCTTCTTCCTTCATATGCTCGCTGTAGTAATGCGCATTTGTTCTCTTAG
>JAQSYD010000055.1 GCA_029256325.1 Clostridia bacterium | reverse complement strand
TTCCATTTATGTAGATCAATGGGATTGGGAAAAGGTGATTACTAAGGAGGTTCGTACAGAAAAAACTCTTTTTGATACTGTAAAAAGTATATACGAAGTCTTTAAAAGGACAGAGGAGTATGTATGCAGCTGCTATCCCCACATAGAAAGAATCCTTCCCGAGGAAATATTCTTTATCAGCACTCAAGAGCTGGAAGATTTATATCCCGGTCTGACACCTAAGGAAAGAGAAGCTGCTATTGCGAAGGAAAGGGGTGCTGTATTTATAACCAAAATCGGCGGTATGCTTGCTTCAGGAACAAAGCACGATGGAAGGTCTCCAGATTATGATGATTGGAGTCTAAATGGAGATATCATATTCTGGTACCCTGTTTTAGATAGAGAAATAGAGCTATCCTCCATGGGAATCAGAGTTGATGAAGCTGCCTTACTGAAGCAGCTTGAGGAAGCTGGCTGCGAGGATCGCAAGGGTCTGGAATATCATAGCCTATTACTGAATGGAAAACTTCCATACACCATTGGCGGCGGAATAGGTCAATCTAGAATCTGCATGTTTTTCTTGAGAAATGCCCACATTGGTGAGGTTCAAGCCGGAATTTGGCCGGAAGAAATGCTTGAGGAATGCTGCATGTCAGGTATCGCATTGTTGTAGAAGTCCATGCTGTATTGAAAAGCACCTATACTCGTTATGATTGATATAGCGAGTATAGGTGCTTCATTTACATTTATTTAATCATGCTTTTTTCCCAAGCAGTCGGATAACTGATCTCCAACAGCGTAGCTATTGTTGCAGCTACATTGGCAAGTCCAAAGCTGCCCACTTTAAGCTCATGCTTTTGCTTCTTATCGTATATGATAAAAGGCACCGGATTTAGTGTATGGCTTGTTTTTGCCTTGGCTGTACCGCTTTTCACCTTTTCAAACATTTCATCGGCATTTCCATGGTCTGCTGTTACTACAAGTATTGCATCCATTTCATCAATGACCTTCAATAATCTTGTAAGACATAAATCAACGGTTTCCACTGCTATTCTTGTGGCGTTGAAGCTGCCCGTATGTCCAACCATATCCCCATTGGGATAATTAATCCTTAAGAAATCGTATTTTTGAGCTCTCAATGCTTCAATCAGCTTATCTGTAGCCTCTGCTGCCTTCATCCAAGGTCTTTCATCAAAGGACACTCTATCTGAAGGTATTTCACAATAATCCTCTAATGCTGCATCAAACTTTCCACTTTTATTTCCGTTCCAAAAATAGGTTACGTGGCCATACTTTTGTGTTTCAGAAATGGCGTATTGTCTAATTTTATGCTTTGTCAAAAGCTCTGACAATGTATTTCTAATCTCCGGTGGTGAAACCAAATAGTTATTCGGCAGATTTAAATCTCCGTCGTATTGGAGCATGCCGCAGTATACTACGTCAGGGCGTCTGCCTCTGTTAAACTTATCAAAGCTTTCATAATCAAAGGCCATACTGATCTCAATGGCACGATCTCCTCTGAAGTTAAATAATATCACACTGTCTTTGTCATTTATGGTTCCTATAGGTTCGCCATTTTCTGCTATAACAAAAGCGGGTAAATCTTGATCTATTACATCAAATTCTTTTCTGTATGTTGATATGGCTTCGCTGGCATTGTCAAACTGTCTGCCTTGACCTAATACGTGGGTTTCCCAGCCAAGACGAACCATATCCCAATTTGCTTCATATCGATCCATGGTAATTTTCATTCTGCCTCCGCCGCTGGCGATTCTCGCATCAAAGCTATCATCATTCAACAGCCTCAGCAGCTTTTCGAGGTCATCCACATAATCTAAGGCAGATGTTGCCAAAACATCACGACCATCAAGCAGCGCATGAATACGCACTTTCTTTATGTTGCTTTCTTTCGCCTTTACAATCATAGCCTTTAAATGTTCAATGTTTGAATGTACATTGCCATCAGATAAAAGTCCTATAAAATGCAAGGTAGAGTTATGATCAACACAATTGCCAATCACCTTATGCCAAGTTTCAGAAGTGTACATCTTACCATTGTCAATTGACTCATTTACCAGCTTTGCGCCTTGGCTGTAAATCTGTCCACAGCCCAAAGCATTATGCCCTACCTCTGAATTGCCCATATCATCATCACTGGGTAATCCAACTGCTGTTCCGTGTGCCTTTATGATTGTGTTAGGATAATTATTCATAAGCATATCTAGGGTCGGCTTGTGCGCCGCTTTAACCGCATTTCCGAATTCATCTTCATTTATACCAATACCGTCCATAACCACAAGTACAACTGGTCTTTTTTCCATAGAAATCACTACCTTTCTCTCTATTCCCTACACCAGGGACAAAACGTGTCCATATGGTACAATAAATGCACTAACCTAGGGTAATTATATAAATTTTCCCCCGAACTGTCAATTTAAAATGAATGTGAGCTCCTAGAATTATCAAATATTATACGTACTTCTTTAATATTAAATAGCCAGGTTATTTTTATACATGTTCACCTCTGAACCTGACAGCATATAAATTTAATTTTCAAAATATTTATTCAATTTCTATTGACTTTATAAAATGTATGCTGTAGAATTTATCAAAAGTTAATTCAATTTATTTGATTATAATACGATGATTAGGAAGAGTAAATCCAATTCAGTTAACAGAGATGGGAATTCACCGGCTGAAAAATTCCCTTGGCAAGAAGGATTGAAAACCACCTAGGAGTTTCATTCTGAAAATGAGTAGGAAATGACGTTTGCTGCGTTATGGCATGAAGTGGGTTTATATCAATTTGGGTGGAACCGCGGGAATATCATGCTCCCGTCCCTGTTTAGGGACGGGACTTTTTGTTTTGTATAAGTCTATTGCTGCAGCAATTACTTATGCAATTCATTCTAAATTTATCATATAAGATTGAGAGGAGAAAGCATTATGAAAAAAATTAAGATTGCACTGCTGGGATTAGGAAATGTCGGACAAGGCGTATGGCAAATTCTAAACACGAATAAAAAGCAAATCACTTTGAACTGTGGTTATGAAATAGAAGTAAGCAAAATACTGGTACAGAATATTGAAAAACCAAGAACTATTGAGATTCCAAAAGAACTATTAACCACAAGGATTGAGGATATACTTGTGGATGACGAAATAAAGATCGTCATTGAGCTTATGGGCGGGTCAAATCCGGCTATGCAATATATGCTGAAGGCAATGAAATGCAAAAAACATGTGATTACTGCAAATAAGCTTGTGCTGGCTACGCAAGGAGAAGAGCTGTTTAGAACCTCCGAGGAAGAAGGTGTCAGCTTCTATTATGAAGCCAGTGTAGGAGGCGGGATCCCAATTATTCGCGAGATCAATGAAAGCCTTACTGCCAATAAGATTGAGCAGCTGGTTGGTATCATCAACGGAACAACCAACTATATATTGACTAAAATGACCCATGAGGGCATGGACTTCAACGAAGCCTTAAGGGGTGCTCAGGAAATGGGCTTTGCTGAAGCAGACCCAACCTCTGATATTGAGGGATATGATGCGGCATATAAGCTTGCAATCATGGCATCCTTGTCCTTTGGAACAAAAATCGAGTTGAATTGTATCTATCGCGAAGGTATTCGAAATATTAAAGCCATTGATATTGATTATGCCGATAAATTCGGCTACGTGATCAAGCTGCTGGCAATAGGTAAGAATACCAAGGATAATTTGGAACTAAGAGTACATCCCACTATGATTCCAAAAAATCATCCTCTTGCCAATGTAAATGATTCTTTTAACGCTATATTTATTAAGGGCAATGCAGTAGGTGATTTGATGCTCTACGGAAGAGGTGCCGGCGCTTTGCCTACCGGAAGTGCTGTTGTCGGTGATTTAATCTCGATTTTGAGAAACAATACAGACTTATCCGCATTAACCTCAGTAAAAAATGGCTCAAGTCAGAAGAAAGTACAAACTGCCGAAGAAAATACTTCCGGTTATTATGTCAGATTGAATGTACAGGATAAGCCCGGAGTATTAGGCGAAATTGCAACGATATTCGGAAGGTATGATGTTAGTATATTAACCGTTACACAAGAGGTGAAAAGCGAAGATAATGTGCCCCTAGTTTTTATTACTCACGAAGCCCAAGAAGGTAATATGAATAAATCTCTTAAGGATATTCAAGGCTTGAGTCATGTTAACGGTGTTGAAAATATCATTCGAATAGAGAACTTCAGTTAGAAAAGATACAACCCCTGTCGCCATACGACAGGGGCTGATGACTACTTAAAATGGTTCTATTTATTCTTTTTGCTTTGGAATAATACAGCAAGAATTATTATGATTCCTTTTACCAAGCCTGTTAAGAAAGGTGGTATCTTTGCTGCAATCAATATTCCCTCAATCATTTGCAGCATGATCGCTCCTAAGAAAGTACCTACAACCTTGCCCCGTCCCCCATTCATAGCGGTTCCGCCAATGGCGACTGCTGCTATGGCATCAAGTTCAAAAGAAATACCTGCATTAGGAGCGGTGATTGAAGTTAATCTTGAAGAAAGCAGAAATGCAGATATACCTGTTAAAAATCCCGTTATGGAGAAGCATAGAATCTTAATACGGTCTATATTTATCCCTGTAAGCCTTGCTGCATTTTCGTTGGAGCCTACAGCGTATACATATCTGCCAAACTTCGTTTTACTCATAACAAAGGTCATGATAGCCATAGCAATAACAAACACAATAGCTAGATTTGGTATGCCAAATATATTCCCTGCCGCAATCATTCTAAACCTGTCATTTAACTCAGCACTTACATTGAATGGACCACCTTGACCTAATTGAACAATGATTGATCTATATGCACTCATTGTAGCTAAGGTAACTATAAAAGCTGCTATTTTACCCTTTGTAACAAGCAACCCATTTACGAAACCCAAAATCGTACCGAATGCCAAGCAAAAGAGCAGCATCACTAATATACTTTGGGTATTGTTTAAAACAGCAACACCTAACCCAGCCACCAAAGCAGCCATAGAGCCTACAGACAAATCGATCTGACCGGAAATTATAATCAGCGTCATGCCCAATGCAATAATTCCTTTTATCGTTGCTTGAAGCATCAAAGTAGATAGATTCGAATAAGTCAAAAATTTATCGTTAACAATTACCGCCACAACAACCAGCACCATAAATGAAAACAGATATGTATATTCAGAGTAAAATTTTCTAAACCTTTGTTTGTATAACTTATTTAGTGAAACTTCCGTATTCATCTAATCCCCTCCATATTAGAGCCGGTAGCATAATACATCACATTTACTTCGGTAATTTCATCTCTGGTTAATTCAGCATTTATTTGACCCTTATACATAACCAGACACCGGTCAGCCACCTTATATATTTCCGGAAACTCAGCGCTAAATACTATAATGCTCTTTCCTTTTTTGGCTAAGTCATAGATAATCCTATATATTTCAAATTTTGCCCCTACATCGATTCCTTGGGTTGGATTATCCAATATGTAAATATCAGAATCTATCTCCAACCAACGAGCGATGATGACCTTTTGCTGATTACCTCCGCTAAGTGAGGTTATATTGTCATCCGGACTGCCTGCTTTAATAGCTATAGCCTTTTTGTTGCGATTATATCGTTCTACTGCTTCATACTTCTTTATGAGCAGTGTTTTATTTCTTATAAAATGAGCCATGGACATATTATCCATGATACTCATATCTTTAATAATTGAACGTTCCTTTCTATTTCTCGGCACCATACCGATTCCGGCTTTCATAACCTTATCTATGCTATTTAAGCTTAAGGGCTTGTTATTTACTGATATGTGACCTTCAGAAACTGGCCTGGCCCCAAATAAAGCTTCTGCCAGCTCCCCTCTTCCATCACCGTGCAAGCCTGTAATAGCAAGCACCTCTCCTTTTCTCAGCTGGAAATTAATATTCGTAAAAGCAGCACCACAGCTTAGGCTTTCTACTTTTAAAATTACTTCTCCCACTAAGCCTTGATCCTGTTTATTGTCTTCTATAATACTTCTTCCTACCAGCAGCTCTGCCGCTTTTTTTTCATCAATATCAGAAAAATTACCGCTTTCGATCAGCTTTCCGTCTCTCAACACCGTATATCGATCACATATTTGAAACAGCTCAGGCATTTTATGTGATATATATATTATACTGACACCTTCAGCTTTTAGGCTTCTCATAATAACAAACAGGTTTTCGATTTCTTTATTTGTAAGTGCCGTTGTAGGTTCATCCATAATAATAAGCTTGGACTCAAACAAAAGAGCCTTTGCAATTTCCACCAACTGCTTCCTTGAGGTATCTAAATTTTCTACCTTCTCTTGAGGATCTATGTCTATATTCATTCTCTTAAAGACCTCTGCAGATTTCTTAATCATCTGTTTTTTATTCAATAGACCAAAAGCACCTGTCAGCTCTTCACCTAAGAAAAGGTTTTCATATACCTTTAAATCATTAACAAGATTTAATTCTTGATGTATAAAACGTATTCCTAGCTCATTGGCTTTATGCGTCGTCATATTTTCCTGTTTTTTACCGTTCAGGTAGATTTCACCGAAGGTAGGCGGAAAAGCTCCTGCCAAAATATTCATTAAGGTTGACTTACCTGCACCGTTTTCCCCCAGTAGTCCATGTATTTCCGACTCACACACTTGAAGGGAAACATTGTCCAATGCCTTTAATGCATCAAATGTCTTGGTTATATTTCTCATATCTAAGAACATGTTTCCACATCCTTTCTTTGTGATATAAGGGGCTACCCATAGGTTGCCCCTTATATCATATAAATTCAAATGCTTTTATATTCCGCTTTCGTAGCGAATTTTCCAAATATCTGAATTACGGAACTCTTTTTCGTTATCCAGCGTAATTTCTAGCGTATCTATTAAGATTAAACCGGATACTGTTTCTCCATTCACTACCTTTGCCCCATATTCAACTGCATCACGTACCATTGTTGGTGAGAATAAATATGTTACTTGATCAAGATTGTATTTCTCTTTGTATGGCTTGAATGTATCAAGGTTTTCGCGACGACCGCCAACACCTGTTAATACACGGATATCCAGCTTAGCAGGTCCCTTGTAATTAATGATGGCATCTAATACACCCAGAACAACTTCATCATCATGAGTGAAAACTGCCTTTATTTTCTCTATTTCCTGTACATCACTTGTTGTTAGGAAGGTTTCCATTTGTTCTTGGGCTTTAGCACGCTGCCAATCAGTACTAAACTGCTGAACTACCTTTATATTTTTATTTGCTGTTTCCTTAAAGCCGTCTGAACGCTGTTGAGGTACAGTTGAGTTGTCACCCTTGAACTCAAGTATAGCTACTTCACCCTTTGCAAGATCTTCGGCAAAATACTTGTTAAAATACTTACCGGTTTCTTGCCCGATTGTTACATTGTCACCCATTACTTCTGCTGTTGGTTTAAAACCAGTAATTAAGCGATCGTAAACGATCAATGGAATTTTAGCATCCATAACTTTTTGAGCTCCCGATCTTAACTCATCACCGTTATGAGGCCATAAAACGATACAGCTCACCTTTTCATTGATTAAGGTATCTAATTGATTATTCTGCTCTGAGGATTCTGCTGAAGTTAAGAATTTATACTCGAAACCGTATTTTTCGGCTAGCTTCTTTGTAGCATCTTCAGCATGCTTTATGCTCTCTCCCAAAAAACCATGGGTAGCATTTGGCATAACAACTGCCAGCACCTTCTTTGCCGGAGCTGCATTATCAGTTGTATTTGCTGCTGGTGCATTTTGCGCACAGCCGGCTAGGGATATAACCATTGCCAAGGTTAGGACTAACGCTAATAACTTCTTCATGTTCTCCCTCCACATCCTTAAATCATATATTTATAGAGCCTTGTGACCCTATAGTACTTAGTAAGTCTATGCTTCTCCACGTGTAGACTCTCTTAAAATCAGTTCATGGGGCAAAATGATCCCTTTGTTCACCGTACTCAAATTGTTAATTTTCTCTATGACTAAGTCAACAGAAACTGTTCCTAAATCATAGCGGGGTTGGGAAACTGTTGATATCGTCGGATCATATACTCTTGTAATAGATGCATTGTCGAAACCAATTACATCCATATCCTTTCCCACTTCTACTCCCACACTTTTTAAGTATTTAATAGCTCCGATTGCCAGAGTATCAGATACTGTTAGCACCGCTGTAGGGGGTTCTGGCATATCCAGCAGCTTACGACACATCTCCATTGCACTTTCAGGCTTATAATTACTCTTGAAGATATATCCTTCATCAAAGGGTAACCCAGAATCCATCAAAGCCTCTTTGTACCCTTGCTCTCTGGCACGTTCTGAACTTTCATAAAAAGATCCGCTAATCATGCCAATTCGTTTATGTCCGCTGGAAATAAAATATTTAGTCGCCTCGTAGGCAGCCTTTTTATTGTCAATCATTACATAGGGAAGATGTGCTCCCTCAGTGTATTCACAGCATTGAACAATGGGATATTTTCCAGCCAGATCGTTTAGCTCTTCAGCAATAAGTGTTGAAAAGAGTGATATTACTCCATCTGCTTGCTTCATTTGAAGCATCTTAAGATATTTCTTTTCAATTCTTGATTCATGATGAGTTACGCTAACCAATATGCCATAATCATGCTCACTTGCTCTCTTCTCAATACCCTTAAGAATCTTAGCATAAAAAGGATTGGAGAGCGTAGGCAGCATAACAAGAATCATATCACTTTTGGATTTCCTCAGATTTCTTCCTACGGTATTTGGAATATAGTTTGTTTCCTTTATCACTTGCAGCACTCTATTTCTTAGCTTTTCAGCGACACCTGCATCATCATTTATAACTCTGGATACCGTTGCTACTGATACGCCTGCAAGTTTTGCAATGTCCTTTATCGTCATCCTTACACCTAATCCTTTACATTTGTAATCGATTTCACAGATTCATTATAAAATCTCTAAATTTAATTGTCAATATAATTTTGCATAATTGTTATAATTTTCTAAATTCTTTTATATAAATAAATATGGAAATGTTGTTTAACCAGCATTTCCAAAGTATCTCCAGCGTTTTCAATGCTTTTGTACAGCCTTCCCTTAATAAGATATTATATTATTTTCTAAATATTCTCATATTTTTTAATATAATGATATTGATTTTTTTCAGATTTATTCATATAATTGTTTTGTAATCGTTTACTGATATATTGTTATAAGCTACAAAATAGCATAATTATTAGCTTAGGATATGCTTTGTAAATTTTGATGAGTATAATATGTAATTTAATTTGGAGGTCTGTTTTATGAGAAAGTTTAGAGCAGGAATCATCGGTATAGGCTTTGTAGGGGTTGCACACATTGAAGCCTTAAGGCGGCTAGGTAATATTGAAGTTGCAGCCATCACTAGTCAAGGGGATGCAATTCAGAAGGCAGAACAGTTAAATGTTCCTTATAGCTTTTCTGATTATAAACAGATGATTGACACCATGGAGTTAGACATGGTGCATATCTGCACGCCAAACAGCACTCACTATGAAATCGCTATGTATGCTATGGAGCACGGTGTGAATGTATTATGCGAAAAGCCAATGACCACAACCTTGCAAGAAGCTGAAGTCTTATCACAAGCAGCAAAGGAAAAAGGCTTGATTCATGCAGTGAATTACCATAATCGTTTTTATCCTGTGATTCACCATATGAGACAGATCGTAAAAGAAGGACAATTGGGTAAAATCTTTTCTATCCATGGCGGATATATTCAAGACTGGCTGCAGTACGATACCGATTTTAACTGGCGGTTGATTTCTTCAGTCTCCGGCAAGACACGGGCCGTATCAGACATAGGCTCACATTGGCTGGATCTCGTTGAGTATATAAGCGACTTAAGAATCGTTGAGGTTTTTGCAGAATTTAGTACCTTCTATAGCAAGAGAAAGCGTTCTTTGCAACGGCTTGAAACCTTTTCCAAAGCACTGCGTTCACCTAAAGAATACGAAGAAATCAATATTGACACCGAAGACTTTGCATGCATCATGCTTAGATTTGATAATGGAGCTGTGGGTAATTCTACAATCTCGCAAATGTTTGCAGGGGAGAAAAACAGAATATCTGTTTTTATTGGAGGCTCTGAAATGTCTGCTCAATGGGACTCAAACGATATAAGCAACATCATGGTAGGAAGACGTAATGAAGCAAATATTATACTTACTAAGGATCCCGAATTGCTTCATCCCGAATCGAAATTTTTATCAAGCTACCCCGGTGGTCATGTGGAAGGCTTCCCGGATGCCTTTAAGCAAGCCTTTAAGCAAATATATGCTTCCATAGAGGACCCAACCCTAAGAAAGGACTATGCCACCTTTGAAGACGGCTGCAGACAGATGCTTATTTGCGAAAAAATATTTGAAAGCGCTCACACAAATAAATGGGTAAAAGTTTAATTAGAAAGGGGTAGATTTTATGAAACTAGGCTTACACAGTGCCATCTTGGCTGACTATAGCTTTGAACAGGTAATTGACAAGGCAAGCGAAGTTGGCTACAAAGCAGTTGAGCTGGCATGCTGGCCCGCAGGAAAAGCCGAAAGACGCTATGCAGGAGTATCGCACATTGATGTTTCCAGCTTGGATCAAAGCAAGGCTGATTATATGAACAGCTATTGTGCAAAACAGAATATTCAAATCGCTGTCTTAGGCTATTATCCAAACCCCCTGGATCCGATAGAAGAAAACCGCAATGCATATATATCACATATTAAGACCCTGATTTTAGCTGCAAAAACCCTTGGAATAAACAAAATAAGTACTTTTATCGGCAAGGATAAAAATAAATCCGTGGAGGAAAATCTCGAACTGTTCAAGGAAATATGGACTCCAATAATAAACTATGCAGAACAGCATAAAGTTTGGATAGGCATCGAGAATTGCCCCATGTATTTTACAAAGAACGAATGGCCGGGAGGTCTCAATTTGGCATCTGCACCATATATCTGGAGACAAATGTTCAGCAGCATTGATAGCGAATACTTCGGCTTATCCTATGATCCATCGCATTTGTACCTTCAAAGAATGGATTATATCAAGCCCATATATCAGTTTAAAGAAAAAATCAAGCATGTACATATCAAGGACATCAAAATCTATACTGATAAGATTGATGAGTATGGCATATTTACATATCCACTAAATTACATGTCTCCAAAGATACCGGGACACGGCGGAATCGATTGGGGTGCTTTTGCCTCCGCTCTTCAGGACATAAGCTTCACCGGTGCCGCTTGTGTGGAAATTGAGGATAAATCCTTCGAAAATAGCCCCGAAAGCATCTTACACGCCGTCAATCTTAGCTTTAAACATATGAACCAATTTATATAATACTAAGTTCCCCCATATATGATGCCAGTCCCTTATAAATAAGGACTGGCATTTACTTTTCTTCCAGTTTGCTATAATAGTACTCTGCAAACTGCTTATGCTCTTTTAGGGCAGCCTTACCGGCATCATTTATGATATAGATACCCTTTTCCACCTTATCAAACCAGTCATAAAAATTTCCCCTAAGCGCAGAATCCGTTTGTTTTTTATCTGTACCCAATTCCTTTATCTGCTTGGAAGACATGGGTCCATATTTATCCAAACAGCAAGCTACAAAAATAGCATTCTCCTTATAGGCTGTAACCAATTTCGTTCTGGTGCTTCCACCCACATTGGCATCCAAATATCTGCTCTTTGCTTCTTTAATGATTGCTTCTCTTTTTTTCTTGTTACTTCGCCTACTTGCTTCCCTATCGTAGGGAGTTGGGTGGACCGCAATCTCTACAAAGCCTTTTTCTCCTTTAAAGGAAACTAATATAAGCCCCAGCTCCAGCCTTCTGACCAAGTGAATGATATCCTTCCACTTGGCGTTACCGGTTAATCTCTTAGGCTTAGGAACTGCCATATATACAATATCTGCAGATTTCTGTCTTTTCGCTGCCTGCGCCAGCAAATCCACACTTAAATTTCTTTTCAGCTCTACGATTACCAGCTCCTCGTCCCTATAGGCTGCTATATCGCAATCTTTTACTTCGCTTCTGACGGTATAGCCCTGTTCTATTAAAAAGTCACTTATGGGCTTGAACAAATCAACCTCTAATATTTTTTCAGTAGTATTTCCCATGCAATTCACTTCCTAAGTATTTAAATCATATACGCTCATTATAACATAAATAGGCACTTGGTTAGCTGTCACGTTTATGCTTCAGCTTACGCTTCTATTAATCCCATATAATTCCATAAAAATTTTCAAAAATGGCACTTGCATAAATATAATATTATATGTATAATTATTCATAATTGATAATACAATATTATAGATTATTTATGAAGGGAAGAGTTGATTATGAAGGAAAAAGTAATTTTAGCATATTCAGGCGGTTTAGACACATCCATCATAGTGCCATGGCTGAAGGAGAACTACGACTTTGAAGTAATAGCAGTTTGCTTGGATGTCGGTCAGGGAGACAGCATGGAAGAAGTAAAAGCGAAGGCTATAAAAACCGGTGCCTCTAAAGTATACATAGAGGATCTTAAAGAAGAATTTATCACTGAATATTTGTATAAAGGCATTAAATGCGGTGCTGTCTATGAAGGAAAATACCTTCTGGGAACTGCTTTTGCGCGTCCCTCAATGGCAAAAAGATTGGTTGAAATCGCTCATCTTGAGGGCTCAAAATATATATGCCACGGCTGTACCGGCAAAGGAAATGACCAAGTGCGATTTGAAGTAGGCATAGCCTCCTTTGATCCTACTATTAAAATAATTGCACCATGGAGAATATGGGATATTCAATCAAGAGAAGAAGCTATTGATTATGCCGAAGCAAGAGGAATTGATTTAAATGTCACAAAAGAGAAAATCTATTCAAGAGATCAGAATCTATGGCATATCAGTCATGAAGGCGGCGATCTTGAGGATCCCAAGAATGAGCACAGCTCAGAGCTATACATGATGGTCACGCCTCCAGAGAAAGCGCCGGATGTGGCAGAATATGTGGAAATTTATTTTGAAAAGGGTATTCCTCTCAAGGTAAATGGAGTGGAATTGAAGCCTATAGAATTATTGGATACCTTGAACAAGATTGCAGGCAAAAATGGTGTTGGTATTATAGACATCGTAGAGAATCGTCTTGTAGGAATGAAATCAAGAGGAGTTTATGAAACACCGGGTGGAACGCTGCTTTATGCCGCTCATGGGGAATTAGAGCGTTTGACCCTCGATAAGCAAACCTATCACTACAAGGAGATGATTGCTCAAAAGTATGGAGAGTTGTTATATGACGGGTTATGGTTTACTACCTTAAGAGAATCCATTGATGCCTTTGTAGATGTTACCCAACAGACTGTCACCGGTACTGTGAAGCTTAAGCTGTATAAAGGTAATGTAAAGTGTGCTTTCATTGATACTCCTAATGCATTATACAGTGAGGAGATATCCTCCTTTAGCACCGGAACAATGTTTGATCACAAGGATTCAGCAGGCTTTATCAATTTATATTCACTGCCTTCAAAGATAAAAGCCATGACCTTCAACAAATAGAAAAGGAGATGACTTGATATGAAGCTTTGGGGCGGAAGATTTGCAACAGCTGAAAGCAAGCTTATGGAGGACTTCAACAGCTCCTTAAGCTTTGACAAGACGCTATATAAACAGGATATTGCAGGAAGTGTTGCTCACGTTAAAATGCTCTCTAAGTGCGGTATTCTAAAAAAAGATGAAGAATATCTTATATTAAGCGCTCTGGAGGAAATTTTACAGCAAATTGAAAGCGGCAGCTTAACCATTGAAGGCAGCTACGAAGACATACACAGCTTTATTGAAGCAAAACTAACGGAAATACTTGCCGACATTGGTAAAAAACTGCACACGGCTCGCAGTAGAAATGACCAGGTGGCAGTTGATATGAAACTGTATGCAAAGGAAAAATCAAACGAAATCATAATAGATGTGCAAAGACTTATTAAGGTATTAAAGGAATTAGGTCAAAAACACAGTAATGTCATCATGCCGGGCTATACCCACATGCAGAGAGCTCAGGTTATCACCTTTAAATATCACCTTTTGGCTTATGTAAGTATGTTGGAAAGAGATGCAAGACGACTTCATAACGCAATGGATATCCTTGACGAAAGCCCCTTAGGCTGCTGTGCCCTGGCTGGAACAACCTACAGTATTGATAGGGAGTTCACTGCTAATGCGCTAGGGTTCAGTAAGCCTGTAAATAATTTTCTTGACGGTGTAAGTGATCGAGATTATCTTATTGAGCTTCTATCCGCCTTTTCCATCATCATGATGCACTTAAGCAGATTATGCGAAGAGCTTATTCTTTGGAGCACTAAGGAGTTCAACTTTGTCCAGATCAGTGATCAGTTTGCTACAGGCAGCAGTATTATGCCGCAGAAAAAAAATCCCGATGCAGCGGAGTTAATCAGAGGAAAAACGGGCAGAGTTTATGGCTCCCTTATTTCTCTTCTTACCACAATGAAATCCTTACCCTTGGCATATAATAAAGATATGCAGGAAGACAAGGAACCCTTTTTTGATTCTGTTGACACAGTTCAAGCTTCATTGAAGGTGATGGCAGAAATGCTGAAAACCTTAAAGGTAAACCGCAATCATATGAAAGAGGCTGTAAAAATGGGCTTTCTTAATGCCACAGAGGTTGCCGACTATTTAGTGCTTAAAGGCTTGCCCTTTAGAGATGCCCACAGTCTTGTTGGCAAAATCGTACTATATTGCGAGGAAAACCAAAAGGCGATTGAGGAATTGAATTTAGAGGAATTGAACCAATTTAGCAATTATTTTGATGAAACCATTTATGATTATATTGAATATGAAAACAGTCTGGATAAGGGTATAAAGAAAGAAATGAAATAAGCTTTATATTTAATAATGAAGAGGTCACATTTTACTCATGTGGCCTCCATTTTTTACTGCTTTCAATACAGTGTTTATTCATTTATGTCAATCAAAAGCTGATCTACTTCATTTTTTAGATTTGCAAGAGCTCTTACATCTGTGTTCAATGATCCTAAAATACACTCCGGAATCTTTATGGCCTCCTGCTTCATATTCCTTCCCTTATCTGTAATAGACACACAAAGAACTCTTTCATCTTCACTAGAACGCACCCGTTTGACCATATCCATAGTTTCTAACCTTTTCAGAAGCGGAGTCAAAGTACCAGAATCCAGATAGAGCTTTTTACATAAATCCTTTAAGGTAATTTTATCTTTTTCCCACAATACAAGCATTACAAGATATTGGGGATATGTTATTCCAAGTCTTTCAAGAAAAGGACGGTATACCTTCGTAATTGCTCTAGACGCTGCATATATAGAAAAACATAATTGATTTTCAAGCTTTAAAACATCATTTTGATCCATCTTATTTCATCTCCTAAGTCTTCAACTATTATTATAACTCATTATAAACGATAAAATATAATTTGTTAATATCCTTCGTTCAATTATATTTTACAAAATTGTATTGTGTACAATTAAATTTATGTTATAATATAAGAAATACTTTAAATAATATATTATATATAAAAACTAAGGAGGTTATAAAATGTCAATATATGAGTTCGACGTAAAAACTATTGATGGGGAATCCATAAGTATGAAAAAGTATGAGGGTAAAGTGCTTCTAATCGTGAATACTGCAAGCAAGTGAGGCTTTACACCTCAATATAAAGAGCTGGAAGCTCTTTACGCTAAGCTAGGTAATGAAAAATTTGAAATTTTAGGTTTTCCTTGCAATCAATTTGCCAATCAAGAACCTGGCGGAAATGAGGAAATAAAAAATTTCTGCAAGCTTACTTATAATACGACTTTTCCAATGTTTGATAAAACAGATGTAAAAGGTCCTAATGCCCACCCACTATATCAATATTTGTGTGCGCAGAAGAAAGGATTATTTAATGAAGATATCAAATGGAATTTCACAAAGTTTCTTGTTGACTCAAAAGGGAATGTGGTGGAACGGTTTGCTCCGGCTACAGCTCCATTTAAGCTGGAACAAAGAATTATTGATTTAATTCGTGAAATATAAATTTTATAATCGGGGGTATATCAATGTCTATATATGATTTTTCTGCAAAATTGATAAGCGGCAAGGAAGTTTCCTTAGAAGACTTTAAAGGTAAAGTAGTGCTGGTTGTAAATACAGCAAGCAAATGCGGATTTACACCGCAATATAGTGATCTGCAAAAGCTATATGAGCAATTTGCCTCACAAGGGCTTGTGATATTAGGATTCCCTTGCAACCAATTTGGTGAACAGGAGCCTGGAGAAAATGATGAAGTAAACACGTTTTGCCAATTAAATTATGGCGTAACCTTCCCTATCTTTGAAAAGGTGGATGTGAAGGGCAGCGATGCGCATCCATTGTTTAAATATCTTGTTAGCAAGGCTCCTTTCACAGGATATGATACTAGCAATGTCATGGGTAAAATACTTTTTGCAATGCTAAGTGAAAAGTATCCCGAGAATTTATATGGAGATTCAATAAAGTGGAATTTCACAAAGTTCTTAATCAATAAAGACGGTAATGTAATTAAAAGATTTGAATCTACCGTAGAGCCGTTGGATATGATAGATGAGATCAAAAAAGCATTATAGCATCATTAAAGTAACAGGAGCAGTTTGTACAAACTGCTCCTGTTTTATATATAAATATTAACCCCACTCCATTTACATTGCCCTATTGTAATTTTCTCTCAGGTACTCTACTATTAAGAGGTCCAGCTCTTGACTTACCTCTAGAATCTCATTGTAGGTAAAGTCCTCCGAACCAATCATGTGATTTAATTTTGTCTTTAATTTTTCTATTTCATTCATAAGCATGTTATAACCTTCTATATTTTAAATCTTTCAACTAGCATTTGCAGTTCTTTTGCTCTTCAGTCTTTTCAACAATATCTACTGTCTTCTCAGCGATATCCTGAACCCCTTTTGCCCCTTCATTGATCGTTGCTGCTACCTCATTCATTGCTGTAGAAATGCTGGAAACAGATATACTAAGCTGTTCAGCTGCTGTTTCGAACCTGCCCATAAGCTCATGAACCACTACTGCATCGTTATTATATTGCTCGCCGACCTTAACCAGCTTTTCATAATCTACTAAAACATTCAGATCTATAAAGGACAGCATTGACTCAGAATTCTCCTTCATTTGTCCTACAGAGGTATATACATTCTTTACGATTTCTTGAATTCCTGAAGCCGTTTTGGAGGATTCCTCCGCTAGCTTTCTTATTTCATCGGCTACTACTGCAAAGCCTCTTCCGGCTTCTCCTGCGCGTGCTGCCTCAATTGCTGCATTAAGTGCTAATAAGTTGGTCTGTCCGGTTATGGCCAATATCGTATCTGCCAGTAAGCCTATTTGTGATATCGTAGAAGTTTGCTCAATCGCTTTCTCCATTTTTATTCTGACGTTTTCGTATATCGCTCTTGCATGCTCATTAGACTCCATTGCTTCCTTCTTTAAAGCTACTGCTCTAGCTGCAATCTGACTCGAGATGCTGGCACCCTCTTTTGCCTTATCAGCAATTGCGCCTACATGAGCATCTATTTCAGAAACTGTAGCAGTGATTTCCTCAGAGGACGCTGCTGTCTCTTCCATTCCTGCAGATAATTGTTGTGTTGTCGCAGAGTTGTTGTAAGCATTCTCTTGTACATTTATAGAAAGCTGCTCCAGCTTGTCCGCATTATCCAACATTGTTTGAGACACTGTCATGAGCTTTGCCATTATCTCACGCAGTACTTTTCTAGTGAGGAACATAGACCTTGCAATTGTTCCTGTTTCATCTTTATTTTTCTCAAGATATACATAGCTTTCATCATATTTCAAATCTAGCTCTGCAGTCTTGTTTATTAATTCTGTAAGCTTCATGATTGGTGAAGATATCATCCTGGCAATTAGAATACTTACCACAAGTGCAATCACTAAACAAACCAGACCTATTATTAGTATATAGCTCGTCATACTTCTTACAGGCTCCATAACTTCTTCAATGTCTCCTGTCAGAACCAGTGTCCAATTTGTTTCAGGAATAATACTGTAAGCTGCCTTTTTGGGTTTCCCTTGAAAGTCATATTCAACGGTATCAGCCTCTACCTTCTCACCGCTCTGCACTTTAGCTACAACAGCTTTTATCTGCGCATTTTCCAGCGGTTTACCTATCTTATCGGCAGTTGGATGAAACATCATGGTGCCTTTTTCATCAACCAAATAAGCATAGCTTGATTTTGTTGCCAATATTCTGGCATCTGCCAGATATTTTATGATGCTTTCTGCATAAACTGCAGAGGCGGCAAAGCCTATTACTTGATCATTTACCTTTACAGGATGTGCAAATACTGTAATAAATGCTCCAGTTGATTTTGATACTAGTGTTTCACTTACTACAGGCTGTCCTGTAGCTAAAACCTTCTTTGTATATTCTCTGCTGTTTAAGTCTGCACTTAACAGCTTTATATCACTATCAGCCTCGATTTTTCCATCCAATCCAACAATAAAGATATGTTCAGTATTGCCCGCTTCCTTTACTAGTCTTTGCAAGCTGTCATTTAACTCACCTTGCAGTTTATCAAAATCTACTGTATCCCCTGCCTGCTTTTTCAGCAGCAGTTCCGCGATCTCTTTTTTTTCTGCAATGATTGCAATATTTCTCGCTTCCTTGTCAATCATAGAACGAATGAGATCGTAATTGCTCTTATTTAGCTCCCGCATAGCTTCATCCGTTAAGGTTGATATGGTGTCCGTAGATTTTATTAAAGTAAATACGCCCATTGATAATATGGAAAAAATCATGATTAGAATCATAAAAATAGATAGTTTTACTCTGATCTTCATTTTCTTCGCCCCCGCTTATAACATTTAAAATTTGTGGTATATCATATGGCTTTTCTCTCTTTTATGACATCAATAACCGCTTCATCAGGTACTGGTCTGCTGAAAAAGTATCCTTGAATTTTTGAACATTTATGCTCTACTAAATAATCCAACTGTTCTTGTGTTTCAACACCTTCTGCTACTACGCATAGGCCCATGGTTATTCCTATGGTAACAATTAAGTCCGTTAAAGACTTATTTTTGTCATCCGCTGATATTGTATCCACAAAGGACTTGTCTATTTTCAAAGTAGATATTGGAAGCTGCTTTAAATAATTAAGAGAAGAATATCCCTTTCCAAAGTCATCCAGTGCAATTCTTACCCCTTTACCTTTTAATAGCTTCAATTTCTCTGCTATGGCTTCATAGGATTCCATCAATATAGACTCTGTAATTTCAAGCTCTAGGTATTTCGGATCCAGCTTTAATTCATCAAGAATTTCCATGACCCTGTCTGCAAAATCATCCTGGATAAGCTGCAGCATGGATATATTTACTGACATGAGCAACTCATCATAGCCTTGTTGATGAAGCTTATTTAGAAACAAACATGCATTTTTCAAAACCCACTCGCCTATTGGAATAATTAAATGAGTATCCTCTGCTATACCTATAAACTTAAGGGGAGAAACAAAGCCCAACTCAGGACTATTCCATCTTATCAGTGCCTCGAGACCGGATACCTTATTAGTTGCAATATCAAGCTGAGGCTGGTAGTGTAAAACAAATTCGTTGTTGTCCAAGGCTGTCCTTAAATGCTTCTCCAGCAGTACTCTTTCTGACATTGCATCATTCATAGGCTTATTATAAAATACGATTCTGTTTTTCCCTGTTTCTTTTGCCTTATATACTGCTATGTCTGCATTTTTTAAAAGTTCATCCAGGTTTTCTCCATGCTCTGGGTACAGCGCTATTCCAATACTTATTGAAATAAATATTCTGCTATAATCTACATCAAATCCGAAGGTACAGCCTTTAAGAAGCTTTACAGCCAGTTTCTCTATACTAATGGAGTCATCAAAGTCTTCAAGGAGTATTACAAACTCATCCCCACCAAGTCTATATATTTTACAGTTGTCCTCAATAATACCCTCAAGCCTTTCACTTAACTTCATTAACAGTTGATCCCCGAAGTAGTGCCCCATTGTATCGTTAATATACTTAAAATTATCAATATCCAGAATGAGTAAAGCTACTTTGCCATTGTTTTTTGAGCCAACAAGCTCATTTAGATCCTTTATTAGAGATCTTCTATTTTGAAGTCCTGTAAGCTGGTCATGATACGCTTGATAATGCAGCTCCTTTTCATATTCCTCCAATATTTGCTGATTCTGCATCAGCTTCTCATTTTGTATTCTTAGTTCATTTTGAGACTCATCCACCTTATCATAGGCTGCTGCAAGTTCTGTATTGACCTTACTTAATTTCTCATAGCTTATGTAAAGACTTCCCTCCGTCTCCTTAATTCTCTTTAATGCAGAGTTCACAAGGGAATACACCAATAAGCCGGTTATTGCAACATAGATCCAACCCTTTATCATGCTTATATTAGCCAGCGATTCTTTGCTGTTCACAAATAATAATAAAATTCTGTCTGAAACCAATATCCATAATACGCCAACGATCATATACTTTACAGATATCCTTAAGGACATTTGTTTTGGATTAAGCTTGTCCTTTTCTATATGATTTTTATTATCATCCATTACGCTATAAAATAGCATAAATTCCTCCTTCCTCCTCATGTTAAATGCCTAATCATAGTTATTAATCATTTGGAATTTTTAAAATTTCTTTGATTTGTTGTCCCAATCCCGCTAAGCATTCCTTGGATATATAGGCCTGACAGCCTTTTTTTATTGCTGTTCTGATATCCTGATCCAACATATCCTCTGATACTATTACAAATGGCACTGTACAGCCCTCCTGGTTTCTGACTTCAAGGGCTTGAAAAGCGTCAAAACCCGGCATATGATGGTCACTAAGAATAACATCCCACTGCTTGTCCCTTAGTGCCTTTTCCATCGCCTTTCTACTTGCTACGATCTGATGTTGTACATTAAAACCGGCTTTTTTAATTTCTCTTATATTTAAATCTGCCGAATAAAAAGAATCTTCTACGATTAAAACACCAATTTTCTTCATAAAATATCACCTGCATAACTCTAAATAATAAAGGATAATTTTGTATTATATGGATATAATACAAAATTATCCTTTATAAAAGAATGTAATATATTTGGTTCATACCCCGAAAATTTTCGGGTTATATTAATATTTATGCATAATACTGTTTTTATATTCAGTAGGAGAGCACTTTGTGTGCTTCTTAAATAGCTTACTAAAATATTCTATATCCTTGAAACCTAGCATCTCAGCCATTTCATAGGTTTTTAATCTCCCATCCGATATCAGCTTTTTTGCCCTCTCCATCTTAACAATCGTAAGATACTCTGTAAAGGAAATCCCTGCCTTTTGCTTAAAGGTTTCACTAACGTAATTCTTATTCATAAAAATCAAATCAGAAACCGTACTTAGAGAGATCCCGTTATCAACATTTTCTAATACGCACCTGCATACCTGCTCCATCATTTCATTGACTGCTATGCCATAATGCAGCTTCCTAAGCAGCAGAGTAATGACGTTAATTCTTGAAATAAATGATACTTTGATAAAAGCTAAATCAATAAACCTTGAAAAACCAACACTTTCTAATTCCTTGTTGATAATAAATTTGTCCAGCCATTTATAGTCTTTCTGCAAATTGCTTACGATCTCATAAATAATTTTATTCAATACACTTTCTGTTTTTATCAAATCATAGTTTAGGGTCGTATAAACGACCTCTACTATATGCTCTGCATATTCTTTCGTTCTTGCATCCATCACTTTCATAAGCTCAACGAGCTGACTAATTTCCGAATGTGGAAAATACACTTCAAGCTTTTCTTGCAAGCTTTTTTCCAGCTGCTGTATTTTCTCCTGTTCTATCTTTTTTTCCACAATAAAGTCCCTTGCTCTTAGAAGAAGCTTTTTTAGCTCCTCTTCATCAACAGGCTTTACCATATAGTCAAAAGCACCTAATACCAATCCCTGCCTGGCATAACTAAACTCACTGTGATCGCTTATTAAGACCACACAGGCACAAAGCTTTTCTGCCGTAATCCTTTTTAAAAGCTCAATACCGTCTATTTTTGGCATCCTAATATCGGTTATTATTAAATCGACGGGGGTTTTCATAAGCTTTTCCAGTGCTTCATGTCCATTCTTGGCTTCATCCGCAATAACAAAGCCCGTTTCTTCACCCCATAGCTTTAATCTTTTTATTTCTCTTCTAATAATGTCCATATCATCTACGATCATGACCTTTAGCATGTAGGCTACCCCCTTCTGACTAAGTATAAAATTACTGTGAAAAAGGCAATGTGAAATATACCGTTGCCCCTGCATCCGTTTTCCCTTCAATCCATACTCTTCCTCCATGCCTTTGTATGATCTTCTTGACAGTAACAAGCCCTATGCCAGTTCCTTCAAACTCATCATTTGCATGAAGTCTTTGAAACATTCCAAAAAGCTTTCCGGAAGAATCCATATCAAAACCTGCGCCATTGTCCTTGATATAGAATATGTATTCAGCTCCTGTAATTGTACAGCCTACAGTTATGATGGCCTTCTCTTTATTTTGGGTAAACTTCACTGCATTGGATAGCACATTATAAATTACTTGCCTAAGCATGATCCTGTCTGCATGAACTACAGGCAGTCCTGTTTCAATTGTCAGTATGATATGTCTATCCGAGTGCGCAGATTTGATTTCCTTATATATAGACTTAAATTGCTCTTCTATATTGACTTCCTCTTTGACGATGTCCGCTTTTGTTGTAGTAGAGTACTTTAACAGTTTATTTATCATTTCAATCATATCTGTACAGATATGTCTGATGTAATTAATGATTTCAACGCCTTCTTCACCCAGCTTAGCTTCAAAGTCTTCCCATAAAATTCTACTATAACCATCTACCGCCCTAAGAGGTGACTTCAAATCATGAGACACAGTATGAGTAAAGGCTTCTAGCTCATTTACAGCACTTTGCAGCTCTTCTGTTCTCTCTATAACACGCTGTTCAAGCTCTTCATTTAATATAGTTATTTCTTTGATGGCCTGCTTATATTCCGTAATATTGTTAAATACCACGCCAATTTGATGCTCCGATATTTTAAAGGCATTGGCAGAATAATAAACATTCACACTGGGATAATAGGTATCAAAATGTCTGGCTGCACCCGTACACAAGATATCATGATATATCTTCAGGTTCTTATTTGGATATTTATTTACCTCCATCCACGTTTTTCCTTCTATCTCCATGGTATCCACACCCATTTGAGCCCTGAAACCGGGATTTACAACAACAAAACGTATATCAACAATTTTTCCTCTATCATTCATAACGGGCTCAATCACACAAAAGGCATTCATCATTTTCTCAAAAAGCATTGAATATCTCATCTCACTGGAAATCAGCTTCTGCTGCGTTTTTGTAAGCTCATTAAATTGCTGCCTTAGCTTATTGTCCGACGCTACAAGCTCCTCATGATTTTTTTGCAGTTCGTCATTCATTCTGCTTATTTTCCTAAGATAGGTAGCTAATACGATAATAAAGACAACAAGTAAGCAAAATATAATGATTGCTGTAACGACCAGACTACGATAAGCTTCAAAGAATGAAAATGGTTTATTAATAATGATGCTATCCTCAGGTATTCTATCTAATGGTATATCGAACTTTTCCACCAACTGGTAATCAAACATGCAATCTGTATTTATTGTAGACTGCAAAGGTATTTGATTTATATCTTCACCTTCCATTACTCTAACAGCCATTTCAGCAGCTGATTCTCCTTGCAGCTTGCCATTTAGTAAACACCCTCCTATTGCTCCATTATTCAACCCAAAATCATATAAATGGAACACCGGCACCTTACTGCTTTGACTTACTAAACGACTAAAATCTTCAAAGCCTATTGCGGTACCATAAAAGTCCATATAATAAGTTGTTATAAGTATAATACTGTTATCCGATGCAAGACTGACTTGCTGTAATAAATCTTTTATACTTTTATCATTTAGTGTATGAATCTTTATGCTTGAATCTATATTTCGTATAGCCTGTATTGTAATTTCACCTGTGGAGATACCGCTTTCCGAGTTATCAAAAAGCACATAGATCTCCTGAAGATCTGGCTTCAACTGCAAAGCACCCGCTACAGTTTTTTCGGGATTTACAATCTCTGTTATTCCTGTGAAGCTTGAATAACCCTGTGTCAATTTCTTGATGCCCCCCTCGTTCACCCCGGAAAATATGATGGGGGCACTTGAGAAAATTTCCTCTCTGTTTTCAAGCGCAAAATCAAGTGCTGCATCATCAGTAGTAATCACAACATCAATTTTTTTATCCGCAAATTTATATTTAAGGTTTTGATAGATATTTTTGAGGTTTTCCTCCGTCGGATGGTTTTTCCAATCCATATACTCCACAAAAATATTGCAGTCATGGTCATATTCTTCTAATACATCAATAATGCCTTCTGTCTGCTTGTCCGTCCAAGAAAGACCCCTATGATAAGAATTCAGAATCAGCACATTGTGGGAAGTCTCGTCAGCGTAAATTTTCAGCACTTCGGCATTATAAAACATTGTTGCCATAATAAATAACAAGCAAAACAGGCTAACTATTTTATGCTTACTTCTCATCCGACTACATCCCCCTCAATCAACTATACTTTTACATAATTATACATCACATTTGTTCTCCTTACAATATCAGGCATATCTAACAGACACCCCCAATTGGTACAATAAAACCCTTGCTCATTGACATCAGCTTTTGTTATTGCTATATTACCAATGAGAAAGCAATTATTTGAGGTGGCTATATGACTATGAATACAAACTTGAACAAAAAGGGTGCAGCTGACATTAATTTTAAAATATTAACCGCTACAATTTTTATCGGTTTTTTAATATTCGGATTTTCTGAGAATATCAAAGGTCCTGCTATTCCAAAGCTTCAGGCTGAATTTGCTCTTAGCGAATTACATATAGGCTTATTGCTGGCACTGAACTCCCTTGGTTATTTACTGGCATGCAGCTATACAGGCTGGCTTGTAAAGAAGATCGGTATTAAGACGACTACTATTTTGTGTTTTGCAACCATGTCCTTTGCTGGTGTTCTTATCTACTTTGCACCTAACTACATATTGTTCTCCGGATCATATTTTGTAATGTACCTTGGCAACGGCATGTTGGAAATCTCTTTGGGCATTATGGCTGCAACCATTTTTACAAAAAACACCGGAACCATGATGAATTTGTCACACTTTTTCTATGGTCTCAGCTCTATGATTGCCCCTTTGCTTTCTACAAGCTTAATGGGTTTTTCCTTTGCAGATAAGATGTTGGGATGGAGGGGTATGTATTTGATTGTATTATCCTTTTCACTTATACCCATCATACCTGCATTATTAAGTGCCTTTCCTAAAGAAGACAAAAACAACCATGAAAGGATATCTCTCAAAGACTTTATCAAGGATCCTACCCCATGGCTGATATTAACGATTCTTTCCTTTGGCGTAATTGCAGAAATGTCTGTAGGCGGTTGGCTGGTAAATTTTCTGGAAAAGTCCTATAGCTTTAAATCCACCGCTGCCGCCGGTGTTCTATCAGGCTTTTTCTTATGCTTCATGCTGGCAAGGCTATTATTTGGGCCCTTTATTGATAGGATTGGCTTTGTGAAATCCATCTTGATTTCTTCTTGCTTCTCAGGTGTTTCTATCGTCATTTCAATTCTTATAGGGAAGCCTGCCATTTTTCTACTGGCTATAGCCGGCTTTGGTATTGCACCCATTTATCCAACGGTAATGGCATTAATGGCTAAGATTTTTAAAAACAACATAGAAACAGCACTTACATTTACCTTAACCTTAATGGGTATTACTATAGTAATTGGCAATTTGCTGATAGGTGCTATCACAGATAGCTTCAAAGCAATATACACCCACTATTTAGGCGCAGCTGCCGGAATACGTATCGGTTATAGTGCCGGTTACATGTTTGTTGGCTTATGCTGCATGATATGCTTTGGTGCTGCCATGGTTTTATATCATAAGCTAAAAAAGAACAACTCACTTTATTAATAGAGTAGATTTTTGTTAAGCTAAATATATGAATAATGGGCAATATCTTTTGCTATAAGGAATGATTTGTCTCCTCCAAGCTTCAATACACCAGAAGCCTTGCTTTGATGGCTGTAGCTCCGAAGCGCGACAAAGCAATCTTCGACCTGGGTATTCCTATTGGGAAGGTGAAGCTTTCCTCTAACAAATATATCCTTATGCAAAGTGTTCATTTATCATAATAAAAATCAACATAGCCATTAAATTACAAAAGGGCTCATATAATTTCTTATATAAGCCCTTTTAGTTATGCTTCAACTATTTATGTATTCGTATAACCGGCTACTCTTCCATACGCTCTTTATGTTTTGCATTCATATGTTTTTGCCATGCATGCAGCAGCAAAGACATTGCGATTACGCCGTAAGCAACGAAGGATCTGAAAAATTCCCCTATTTGAGCATCTC
>JAQSYD010000054.1 GCA_029256325.1 Clostridia bacterium | reverse complement strand
TTTTTTTAAGCGACTTCGTTTCCGTCGCCGCTTAAATAATATAACATATTTAAAAAACTATCACAATAGTGCTTGGTTATTATTTTTGACTGTTTATTAAAATTATATACATTTAGCTTTTATATTCTTCGTTATTCTAATTAATCAATAATTAATTATTTTAACTAATTGTTATCAAAAGGATCATGGGTAGGAACAAAGTTTAGATAGTCATTATTATCTTCCGGTACATTAATATAGCTTTCTGGAACATCGCCTACAAGCATTGTTTCAAATCTAAAATTCGTTTGTAATTCGTTTAGGGATATATGCATTTAATATTAATTGGTTGTTTTTTATTTTGATTTCTTTGATCAATGTTCTAATTATTTTGTTTTTAAATGTTATAGGCATTTTATCTATATTGCTATCTATCAGATTGAATAGCTCATGTCTATCTGCATTCATATCCGGTTGCAAATCACATGCTTCCTTCTCCAAATTCTTAGCAGACTCTATTCTATTATCAATCTCCATAAGCTTTATGTCTAATTCGTTTTCTTCTATAGCATCCTTTTGAAATAGCTTTATTATTTTTTCTTTTTCGTTTATAGCTTGTGTTATTAAGTGATTTGCATATGTGCACTTATCAAAATAGTTTTTATCTTCCTTAATAAATGATATATTTACTAGATTTTTTTTTATTTCCTCTTTGTTTATAATCCATGGTCTTATTTTTTCCCATATTACGATTTCCAACTCATCTGCTTTATATAGCTTACTGCTGCATCTTGCGGATTCTTCTTTATCATAGTTGTATTTATTTATACAACAGTAATACCTGTTTGCAGTTTTATTGTTTTTCATAATACTCTTTCCAAATAATGTACCACCACATATTCCACATGTTAGAAGTCCAGATAAAAGATATTTTTGATTATTGCGGCTTTTATATATCCTTTTACTTCTATTCATTAAAAGTATAGCATTTTCCCATGTACTTTTACTAATAATAGCTGGTATTTCTATATCAATCCACTGATCCTTAGGTTTTTCTGATATTTTAATTTTTTCACCTTTTTTTTTAAATTTATTTAATCTATAATCCTTCGTATCATATCTCCTAATGTATAATGTTCCTGTATATGAGTAGTTTCGTAGTATTCTATTCACAGTTACACGGTTCCAAAGCTTCCCTCTCATACTCGGTATGCTAAGCTCATTTAGCTTATCCGTTATTTCAGCCGGACCAAGCTTATCAAGCAATAACCAATTGAACATTAATTTTACAACCTTAGACTGCTCTGCATCCATGTGTAGAGTATCGCTTTGTTTATCAAATCTATAGCCATATATATTTGGATTATGTGTTAGAAGTTTTTGATTTGCCTTGGTTCTTTTTCCTAGTTCTGTTCTTATTTTAAGTCTTGCTCTTTCATATTCATCTACGGCAGCCATTATGGTTAGTTGAAATCTTCCCTCTGCGGTATCCTCATAACTGCTGCGTACAAATATTAGCTTTGCACCTAGTTTTTTAATATTATCAATTAGTATTAATTGATGGGATACGTTTCTTGACAATCTGCTAGGATCATAGCAAATAAAATACTCTATGATATATTGTTTCATTGTTTCTAGGGCATTTAACAGCATCGGTCTCTCTAGAATTGACCCCGAAACCCCTTCATCACAAAATTCCAGCATTTCATCACAATTTAATTCCTTTAACTTTTGCAAGCACTCCTCTTTCTGTGCTTGTAGTGAAAAGCCTTTCTCTGCTTGTTCTTCAGTGGATACCCTCATGTAAATAATGGCTTTGCTCATTTTGCTCAACCTCACTTAAAAATTCTTTTATAATATAATAAAGTAAATCTCTATATATTTCCTCCTGTTGTTTTTCCTCTTCCATCGTATTAATAATGATTTCATATTTCATACAAAGCTCCCCTATTATTTTCTTATGTATTTATATGTGGCAGCAGTTTGTACTAATTCGACAATGCCTTATTTAAAGCATAAAAATAGCCCGAAATATCCGAGCTATTTTTATATTTGGTTTATAGCACTTTATCTTGGATTAGGGGGTGTATCCAAGGAATCACCTTCTATGACCTTTGGAACTTGTCCAACATTTTTATATAAAGAGCGCCCTTATATGTGTAATTACAACAAAACTTTATACTTTTAACATACTATAATCAAAATGAACACAATATGAATTTGATTTAAAGTAAACATTAATGTAATTTTTAATTACATTAATCATATAATAGTCTGAATATTTAGTCAACTTTAACGTGTATAAGAAAACAAGCAAATATAGCTGCCTGCTCCAAATTTTCTTATTTATCCTCTACTTTTAAATCCTTTCTCCTACGACCTTAGATATGCTACGCGTACAAATTAATCTGCGATGTCGTAATCCTCAATTGGCCTATTCACTACAAAGTCTTTTGCAGATTCAAACCAAAGAAGATATTTTTCTGTGCCTTGTCTACCTGCTTTGACAAGAGCAAACTTTTTCTCCTCTGTAAGCTTGAAGTCCGTCGCCTTTACACCTAATGAATCTATATAGACAGTTCTCTGCCAATCGTCACTATGTAAATGGCGATTTTGCTGGCTGTCCAGCAAGGTAGCCACCAGTCTTTTAATATAATCAAAAAAATCATCTATTTCTTTTTCTTTAGGCGGTTCCAACCCTTCAAAAACTTTTATATCTTTATTAGAGTCCAATCTAAACCCTAAAGTCTCCATATTAAACACATATGAATTGAATTCATTATTATGCATTAGATTATTTACGTTATTGTAATATTCTGTTGAGCGAGAATATCTTACAATATAACTTTTTCTGTCAAATAACTTTATAGGATAATTCTCTAAAGCCCCTCCATCTACGCAAACTTCATTAGCCTTATTGCGAACGGCAGTAAAAAACAATGGTATTGACATAGAAATTCTTACACCCTCCACCAAAGTCATATCAGGTGAATGCATGTGTGAGAAAATTTCAGCATAGCCGGTAGTTAGATTTGTGCCCACAAGGTAAAGCTGCCTGCCTAATTCTAAAAGCGCCAATTCTCTAAAGGTAGTACCTCTTCTGCCTGTTTTCTTCATTACTAATTCACTGATCCAGTTTCCGAAATAATCGCCCTTATACCACCCGAATTCCTTTAATAATCTCTCTGTATTGCGAATCACACCCCAGGAGGAATCCAAAAATTTATTGAAGTCCATGCTCCACAACACATCCTTTATTTCTTGCATGGAGTAATCTAAAGCCAGCAAAAGGGCAACAATAGCTCCAGCAGAGGTTCCCCCAACACGTTTGATATCCTGCAATATTCCTCTTTCCTCCAACACTGATAAAGCACCTACATATGCTATCCCTTTTACACCGCCACCTTCAAATATTAGATTTCTAAAATGATATTTCATAACATCACCTCGTTAATATCTATTCTCATCCCTTGATATTATGAATAAGCCCATAAAAAAAGCACAGCCCTCATGCTCTGCACTAAAATTATTTCAGTATTGATACAATGCCTACAATGATTGTTTCTGAAATAGGAACATGTGTAGAAACCTCAACATCATTTCGAATAAGGGGGGCAATTATTCTGATATTTGTTTCAACAAAAAGATATATATTATGTCGTGCCATATTAATTCCTGCGTTCTCAACAGCTGATTTATAGTCAACCTTCACAGATCCTATGGGCTGTATGGTTATATTTATAAATGGCCCTGTGTTTGCCAAGAGCTGGCTTCCGAAAACGTTAGCTAAAGGAATTCTTAAGTCCTTCGTTTCAATATTGCCAAGTTCCTCCTGTATGGCTAAGGTTGTTTCTGCTGCTAATTTGTTCATTAAGATAGGATCAATCTTAAGCATAGTCACTTTTCCATCTTTATCAATCATTACAGAAACCAAATCCTTATAATCAGCCTTGGTAATTTTCCTGTTAGCAGCTTCATTGATTGCCTGTGTTGCTATGATGCGCGCTTTATTTTCCGACATGGCGATGATGCTTGGTTTTAAATTTATTTCAACTATGTAATAGAGCATTATTATAATACAAGCCAAAATTGTCAATAATACGAAAAATGATTTCTTGGCATTGTTTCTTCTTTTATAAAAATACTTTTGTTTCATAAACATACACCCCCTCTTATTAATATATGTTGAAGAGTTGAATTTGTTACTACTTTTTCAAGGGCTTAGGGGCTTGAATTGCTATAAAGGCAATAATATGCTATAATTGTGCTTAGTATGGCAGGTCTATTAAGGAGGAATAAGATGGAAAACGATAAGACAGCCTCATCTAAATCAGGGAAAAAGAAAAAAACTACTCCAAATAAAACAGCTAACGTTCTCAAGAAAATAATTCTCGTTTTGTTGATTATAATTCTTGTCGGAGGCTTTGCTGCATTAGGTACAGCCTATGCTTGGATTAGCAGTGCAAAACCCTTGAATATAGATGAACTGTTCTCTTTAAACCAAACTACTTACATAGTAGACGAAAAAGACATTGTTATTGATAAATTGCATGCGAATGAAAACAGAACAATAGTAACCCTAGATAAAATACCACAACAGCTGCAGGATGCTTTTATTGCCATTGAAGATAAGCGATTCGAAAAACATTTTGGTATAGATATTTACCGTATTTTCGGAGCTATTAAAGCTGACATTAAAGAAGGACGAGCAGCGCAAGGTGGTAGTACCATAACACAACAGCTTATAAAGAAGGTCTATTTAACAGACGAAAAAGTATTTAAAAGAAAAGTTATTGAAATGTACTATGCTATACAATTGGAAAGAAGATTTACCAAAGATCAGATATTAGAAGCTTATTTGAATACCATACCTTTGGGGCACAATGTGGCAGGGGTAAAAGAGGCGGCATTATATTATTTCAACAAGGATCTGGATCAACTTACGCTAGCTGAAAATGCAATGCTTGCCGGAATTACAAACAACCCATCCCTTTACTCTCCTTACCGCAAGTTTGAAAATGCAACAAAGCGTAAGGAATTGATATTAAACGAAATGCTAAAACAAGGAAAGATAAGTCAGGATGAATTTGATCAAGCTAAAGAAGAAGAGATCAAGCTTTCCAAAGGGGAAAGCGAAGTAGAAACTTCTTATTTTGCTGATATGGTTATAAGCGATGTTTTAGATGTATTCGAGGAAGAATTGGGCTATTCTCAAGAGGAAGCTCAACTTAAACTCTTCAATGGCGGCTTAAAAATAGTTGCAACAATTGATACAGACATACAAAATGGTGTAGAAGCATCTTTTAAAAATGATAAAGTTTTCCCCAAAAGCAAGGCGGATGCCAATGGAAATTTACAGCCTGAAGCCGCAGCAATCGTTATAGATCACACTACCGGCCAAGTAAAAGCTGTAATGGGCGGACGAAGTGAGAAGGTTAGAAGAGGGCTGAATAGAGCCACTCAATCCTTAAGACAGCCGGGTTCAACCATAAAGCCTTTAGCAGTTTACGCTCCTGCGTTGGACAATGGCTATACGGTAGCTTCCGTAATCGATGACTCTTATGTTGCTTATGGAAACTACTCACCAGATAACTACAGTGGTAAATTTAGTGGTCTGGTAACGGTAAGAGAAGCTATAAAGGATTCTTTGAACGTTGTCGCAGTTAAAATAGTTCAAGATGTTGGTTCTGCACGTTCCTTAGACTACCTAAAAAAATTCGGAATTACAACAATGGTAGAGAAAAATGATGAGAATGGCAGAAGCGATAATGGATTGGCACAATTAGCATTGGGCGGAGTGACAAAAGGTATAAAGCCTATTGAAATGGCTGCTGCTTATAGTGTCTTCCCGAATAAAGGTGTATATAACAAACCTATTACCTTTACAAAAATTTACGACAAAGACGGCAATTTGATATTCGAGAATAAAGCAAAAAAGGATAGAGTTATAAGTGAGCAGGTAGCATATCTTATGGTAGATATCATGCAAGGCGTTGTACAAGGCGGAACAGGCGGACGTGCTGCTTTGCCAAACATGCCTGTAGGCGGTAAAACAGGAACTACAACTAAGAACTTAGATGCTTGGTTTGTAGGATATACGCCATATTATACTACAGCAGTTTGGATGGGTCATGACGAACCTAAAAACTTAGGATTTACCGGAGGTAATTACCCTGCTATGCTGTGGAAAGATATTATGACTAGCGTTCATAAAGATCTTAAAACAAGAAAATTTGAAATGCCAAGTGGTCTTGTTTCCGTAGAAATTTGTACAGAATCAGGCAAAAGACCTTCTGAATTGTGTGCTTTGGATCAAAGAGGTTCCACAATTAAGTCCGAGGTATTCATCAAAGGAACAGAGCCAGCAGTGGAAGACATTTGTGATATTCACGTTGTTCGTGATATAGATATTTCTACCAACAAACTGGCTACACCATACTGTCCGACTTCCCTTGTTCAATCTAAGGTGTTTATTCAGCGCTTGGAACCAGCCGATCCTGCAAATACAAAATTACCGGCAGACTCAATTTATGAAGCACCTATAGAGAATTGTCCTCTTCATAGCAGTGAAACAATACCTGTTGATCCCCTTGACCCAAATGGAACGAATCCTGGGGATGGTAATGACGGCGATAATGACGACAATAGCGATGATTTATGGAATCCAGATGATTCAAATGGACCTATTCTTTCACCGCCAGCTAATGCAAACTAATAAATAACACAAATATTAAAACCGAAGCTATTCAAACGAGTAGCTTCGGTTTATTATTTCCTGCATTGCTTTTGTGATTACGGGTGATCCTACGCCGCTTCCATCTTTACCATTCATCTTCCCGGGATCTCCTATGCCGATTATTACTGGCACCTTAATCATATTTAATATATCAACGGTATCTCCGTATATAATCCTTCCATCACGCGGGTTTCCAGATTTATCAACTGTCTTCTTTACTATATTTCCATACTTAGTAATTGAAAAATCAGCTTCAATTCCTATAACCCCTTCTGTATTTGAAGCAACTGCTATAGCGCCGATGATTTCAATATCATCGCACTTTGCAATATCTCTTATAACCTGTTCTCCACTTCCTTCTCCTATATTACCTTTGTCATCTGCCATAACAACGATAGGATCCCATTTAGCTTTCCTTATGAACTCTATGATCTTTTTGCTGGGCATGTGTGACGGATTACCTGCTGAACGAGATATACACCTAGCTCCAACATTAGCTGCTGCTTTTTCAATTGCTTTTCTAGCCACTCTATCTCCATCTGTTATAAGAATAACCTTTCTTTTCTGTATAACCTGTCCATCCATAGGAACGCTCCTATCTTTTTGATCTTGGATTAAATAGAATCGCCATCATATAACCAAATACGATTGCTCCTGCAACACCTCCCGCTGTTGCAGTAATCCCGCCTGTAAATGCTCCTATAATACCACTTTCTTTCACTCCCTTGATTGCTCCCTTTGCTAAGGAATACCCAAAGCCAGGCAGTGGTATTGTAGCTCCGGCACCGCCGATATCCACAAGCTTCTGATAGATTCCTATACCCTGCAGTATAACTCCTGATGTAACAAAAATGACCAATACCCTTGCAGGTGTAAGCTTTGTCTTATCCATTAATATTTGACCGACAACGCAAATCAACCCACCTACAATAAAAGCTCTTATATAATCCATTTACTGCACCTCGCTTAAAGTTGTTTCTATAGCTACAGCATGTGCAATGCATGGAATGGATTCTCCCTGCCATGCAGAGGTAGGTGATAGCAATGCCCCTGTTGCTACAAATAAAAGTCTCTTCAATTCTCCATGTTTAAGCATATTGTATAGATAGCCATTAAGTACTGAGGCAGAACACCCGCAGCCACTTCCACCGGAATGTGTATCTTGTTTTTCATTATCAAAAATCATGCAGCCGCAGTCATTATAGTTATTCTTTAAATCTAAACCTTCCTTCTGAAGCAGTTCCAAGGTGATTTCCTTTCCAATCGTTGCCAAATCTCCTGTTACGATTAAATCATAATATCCAGGCGCCCTACCCGTTTCTTTAAAATGTGCAGTCAATGTGTCTACCGCTGCAGGCGCCATTGCTGCTCCCATGTTATTCGCATCCTTTATGCCAAAATCAATAACCTTGCCTGTAGTAATACAAGTAATATATGGACCATTTCCTGTAGATGACAATACAGTTGCTCCGGATCCTGTTACAGTCCATTGTGCAAAAGGAGGTCTCTGTACGCCTTGTTCTAAGGGAAATCTATATTGTCTTTCAGCACTGCTGAAGTGGCTTGATGTTGCACAAATCACATGATCTGCATAACCTCCATCGATAATCATAGAGCCTATGCTTAAAGATTCTGCCATTGTAGAACAAGCTCCATATACGCCTAGAAATGGAATCTGCAGTGTCCTTGCTGCGAAGGAAGATGATATAATTTGATTCAATAAGTCTCCTGCCAACATATAATCAATGGCTGTAATGCTAACGCCTGATTTACTAATTGCTCTTTTTACCGCTTCTTCTACAAATTTGGATTCGGCTTTTTCCCAACTGTCCTGTCCAAAATAATCATCTTTTTGTATCATATCAAAGTACTGAGAAAGCGGCCCCTCCCCTTCCTTCGGACCTACCACAGCAGCAGCCGAAAGCATTGATGGGGGATTTGAAAGCTTTATGGTCTGTTTCCCTAACCTTTTTTGTGCCATTTAGAAATCACCTCTATTGCAATTATCTTTACTTTATATAAAAAACAAGAAATATATAATGCCTACTAATACCGATGTTGATATGCCATAGACCAGCACGGGTCCGGCAATAACAAACATTCTGGCACCCACCCCAAATACAAAACCCTCCCTTTTAAATTCCATGGCAGGAGAAACAATTGAATTTGAGAAGCCTGTGATAGGCACAATACTGCCTGCTCCAGCAAATTTCCCCAGCTTATCATATAATCCTAACCCAGTAAAAAATGCACCCAAGAATACCATAATAATTGCAGTACCCGCAGATACCTGTTCTTGATTTAATCCCATACCCTTAAGCCAGTTGGTAATGAATTGCCCCACATCACAAATCAGTCCACCAACAATAAATGCTTTAATCGCATTGGATAAAAGCTTGGGTTTTGGCATTTTGTCCTTAATAAATTTTTCATATTCATTTGGACTCATCTTCGTCTTCATACTATTTCCTCCATGAACTATCTCATCTCGCGCTTATGCATTTCATGCTTTATCAGCTTATTATTTAAATCACTTCTAATTTCCTTTTCAGTTTGCTGCTCATTCAACAACACATTTTTAGGCTGCTTATATCTCAAACTCATCATACTATTTATCCCTCTTTTTCTATGAAATCTTTCATATGCAGTACTAAGGTTGCTCTGTTTGGTACGTTTTCAACTGGCTGTTTTCTAAAGTACATATATGTTGTGACAGATATGATCCCTACTAATGCTATTGCAATTATAATTTTTATTTTTTTCATTGCAAACACCCTACTTTTAATATTGATTTAGTATTTTCTAGATTGCATATTTATTATTAGCAAATATGTTATTTTAATACTTTGAACAAAAAAACAACATCAACGATTTGATGTTGTTATTGTATATTATTTCTGATTTTAATGAGTATTTTCTTTTCTATTCTAGATACCTGAACCTGTGACATTCCCAATGCTTCTGCCACCTGACACTGTGTTTTATCCTTGAAGTATCGAAGCATGATTATTTGTCTTTCCTTTGGTTCCAGATTTGACAGCACCTCTTTGAGGGCTATCTTATCTACGATTTCAATTTTCTCATCTTCATTATATTCAATTTTATCAATCAGCAAAATCGGTGACCCGTCATCATGGTGTATCGTTTCATATAGCGATTGCGTTGAGTGTACCGAATCCAATGCCATTACAAGTTCTTCCTTTGATATATCAAGCTCGGATGCCAGCTCGGTTATCGTTGGTTCCCTACCGAAATCCTTTTCCATGGTTTCTCTTAATACATGAGCTTTATTCGCAATTTCTTTTAGATTACGACTTACCTTAATGATACCATCATCTCTTAAAAATCTTTTTATTTCACCCATAATCATAGGAATTGCATAGGTAGAAAATCTTACATTAAATGTTAGGTCAAACTTTTTGATGGCCTTCAGCAGCCCTATGCTTCCGATTTGCATAAGATCATCATATTCGCAGCCTCTGTTAAGGAATTTTTTTACAACACTTCTAACCAAGCCAATGTTATTTTCCACCAAAAAATTTTCAGCACTGGCATCACCATTTTGAGCACGGGATATTAAATCTTCAAACTCTATTTGTGTTATTTCCACCCGTTCCATACATATACCCCTACATACTCTTAAAAGTCTTAATCAATCTAATGGTTGTTCCCATACCCGGTTGTGAGTCAACCTCTACATTGTCCATAAAGGTTTCCATAACAGTAAAGCCCATGCCGGATCTTTCCAACTCAGGTTTTGATGTATACAGCGGCTGTCTGGCTAAGTCAATGTTCTCTATTCCCTTTCCGTAATCCTTAATTTCGATTTCTACTGTTCTCCCCATAATTTTTGACACAATCGTAACATGGCCATTCTGACATTCATACCCATGTATGATAGCGTTGGTAACTGCTTCTGAAACAGCTGTTTTAACATCTGCCAGTTCGTCTATGGTAGGATCCAGCTGTGCTATAAAAGCTGCAACAACGGACCTTGCAAAGCTTTCATTTTGTGATTTACTAAGAAATTCTAATTTCATTTCGTTGTCTATTCTCATATGCTGCACCTCCTTATATCTTTTGAATTGCCTGATTTTCGTTTTCATAGATTGGTATAATCTTCTTTAAACCGCAAATATCATATACTCGTTTAATTGGTGGCTTAACATTGATCATTGCTGCTAAACCGCCTTTATCTATGATAAGCTTATAGCGCCCAATTATTACACCGATGCCTGAGCTATCCATAAAATTGACGTTCTTCATATCAAAGATAATATTCTTTGGATTTCTTCTCATAATCTCATTATCAATTCTACTTCTAATTTCGTCGCAGGTATGATGGTCTATATCTCCATCAATTCTGATTAGCAGCTTGTTGTTTATAAAGTCAAATCCTACGTTCATTCGCTTCCCTCCATTTGTATCACTTAACCTATTCAGTAATGCATTTTGAAATGTTTTATTAGATATAGAAACTAAAGTTATATAATTCTTGATAATATATTTTTTTCCTTCAGTGAAAAATGTAATGTTTTGTATACTTCAGCTTCTGTTTTTGACTAGTTTTGTATTATTTTCGATTTATTTGTAATATTAAAATTATTACCCCCAGGTATTCAAGCCTATGGAATTATGATACAATAAAGGAAAAATTAATAGCAGCAAAACTGTTTGTATTTTTATGCAAACTAGCCTTGTTGTTTTACATCTATAGGAGTGATTCATTATGAATATACTTATTTTTTCTGTATCCATTGGAAATGGACACGATCAAGTAGCTCATACCCTGAGAAATGAATTTATTCGGGTTGATAACAAAAGCAGAGTCAAAATTATTAATACCATAAAATTCATCAGTCCTATCTTGGACAAAGTTATGCTTGACAGCTACCTCAACATATTAAAGTTCTATCCGAAGGCTTGGGGTAAAATATATGAGAAGACAAATAAGCTGGACCCCATTATAGATATCAATGATATTACAAATAGATTGATGACCAGCAGGCTACATAAATCCATTAATACCTTTGTACCGGATGCGATCATTTGCACGCATAGCTTTCCGTCATCCATTATTTCTAATCTCAAGCAAAAGAAAATTCCTGAGACGCCATTGATATCAGTAATAACAGATTATAATATACATACCTCCTACGTAAATGACCATACTGATTATTATGTGATCCCTCATGAAAATCTAACTTACGTCATGGAGAACTATGGAGTAAACAGCAACAAAATACTGCCCTATGGCATACCTATTAGGAAGGAGTTTGACGAGCACATAAGTTTAGCTGATGTTCAGCAAACATATGATTTAGAGAATCGGAAAACTGTATTGGTAATGGGTGGAGGTCTTGGGCTAGGAGAGATCTACAATATAGTGCTGGAGCTGGACAAGAAGCTTGAAAATGTACAGATTATTGCAGTTGCTGGACGCAACAACAGACTGGAACAAAAGCTTAAGTCCATGTCTACAAGAAATAAGCTGGCAGTTTTTGGGTTTGTGAGTAATATTCATGAGCTGATGGAAGCTGCTGACTGTATTATAACAAAACCCGGCGGCGTTACCACTGCAGAGGTCCTATGCAAACAAAAGCCCTTAGTTATATTTTCTCCTTTACCCGGTCAGGAATATGAAAATGCTGAGTTCTTGTTGAACTCCGGTGTTGCGGTGGCTACCTCTGAAGTGAAGAAAATACCTGTATTGATTAATCAAATATTGAATTTTGATATAAGAATGAAATCCATCAAGGATATTACAGGCTACCTCAAGAAACCCAACGCAGCTACTGATACAGTACAGTTCATCATAGATAAATACAGCAAATAAGTTTTTTTATAAATAGGGTACATTATTGTGCCCTATAATGCTATAATATAATTTACAATTTTAACAAACATTAATGAGTAACGAAAGGAGATATACATATGGACTTATGGTTAAAAGAAGGTCAGATAGCGGATGCTGCTATGACTTATAAAATAAAAGAGACATTACATACAGAAAAAACAGAATATCAAGACTTGGCAATACTAGATACCTATGAATTTGGCAGAATGCTCGTTTTGGATGGAATCGTTCAAACTACAGTAAGAGATGAATTTGTTTATCACGAAATGATCTCTCATGTGCCACTCTTCACACATGAAAATCCTAAGCAGGTGCTCGTAATAGGCGGTGGAGACGGCGGCGTAATCAGAGAGGTATTAAAGCACCCTAGTGTAGAAAGAGCAGTTCTCTGTGAGATTGATAAAAGAGTAGTGGATTTATCGGTTGAATATTTGCCTGAAATCAGCTGTGGACTTAAGGACAAAAAAGCAGAAGTATTTATTGGAGATGGTATTAAATACGTTCTAGAGCACAAAAATGAATTCGATTTAATTGTAGTCGACTCCACAGACCCATTTGGCGCGGCAGAAGGTCTTTTCAACAAGAGCTTTTATCAATCCCTATACGAATGCCTAAAAGAAGATGGAATATTTGTAGCTCAAACAGAAACGCCCTTCTATTTACCTGAAGTAGTGAAGAAGGTATATCAGGATATTAAAAATAACTTCCCGATTACAAGGCTGTATATGGCAGCTATTCCTACATATCCTGGTGTGTATTGGAGCTTTACCATGGGTTCAAAAAAGTATGACCCTTTAACTGCAAATATAAATAAAATTCCTGAAATGAACACAAAATACTACCATAGGGATTTACATCAAGCATGCTTCGTGCTTCCTAAGTATGTAAAGGATTTATTGGAACGATAATTTATGCATTAAATTTTATGTTTATACGCGAATGTTCCACAAATCCGTACATAGTGCCAAAGGTAGATTTGACGCGTATAATATCAAAAAAATTATTGCAAAAAAAATAAAAAGTTTAACATAAAAATTATTGCATTTTTAAACAAATTGCCCTATAATGATTTTGATATTTAAATATGTGATTTCAAAATCGCAATGCAAAGAAGCCTGAACTTGTTGCATCGAAGTTTCAGGTTTTTTTTCTTGAAGAAAAAATCCTTTTAAATATATTATCTTTTAAAGGAAGGTGTTCTAGTTGTACAAACTTGATCAGACAAAGACTCCATTATTTGACGCCCTCATGGAATATGCAGACAACAATACCATACCCTTCCACGTTCCTGGACACAAGAAAGGCCAAGGGATGGATAATAAATTTAAAAACTTCGTAGGAACCAATGTACTGTCAATAGACGTTACGGTTTTCAAACAAGTTGATAGCCTCCATAAGCCAACAGGTCCAATAAAATCAGCGCAGGAATTATCCGCAGATGCCCATAATGCAGACAGTACCTTCTTCAGTATTCATGGTACTTCCGGAGCAATTCAAGCAATGATCATGAGCGTGGTTAATCAGGGTGATAAAATTTTAATCCCTAGAAATGTTCATAAATCAATTACAGCAGGTGTTATATTAAGTGGTGCCACACCAGTTTATATGAGCCCTGAAATACATGATGCCGTAGGCGTTGCACTTAATGTAACTCCTGAAACGGTACGCGCAACCTTAGAAGAAAATCCAGATGCAAGAGCCGTATTAATAGTAAATCCTACTTATTATGGTGTTTCTACAGATATAGCTAAAATTGCAGATATTGTACATGAGTATGATATTCCTCTTATAGTGGATGAAGCTCATGGACCTCATTTGCATTTCAATAATAAATTACCCATCTGTGCAATGGATGCTGGTGCAGATATGTGTGCCCAAAGTACGCACAAAATTGTAGGCTCTATGACACAAGCCTCATTATTGCATGTGAAAAAAGGCCGAGTAGATGTAAACAGAGTAAAAACTATGATGAGCTTACTTCAAACAACCAGCCCTTCCTATATTCTGCTGGCATCACTTGATGTAGCAAGAAGGCAGATGGCTATTGAAGGCAAGGCGCTTTTGGATAGTACAATTGAACTTGCTGAATATGCAAGAGAAAAGATAAACAGTATCAAAGGCTATTATTGCTTTGGTAAAGAAGTATTAGATAAACCAAGTGCTTTTGCTTTTGATCCTACAAAGATTACAATTACCTGTAAGGACTTAGGTCTTTCAGGCTATGAACTAGAGAGAATTTTGGCTGAAAAGTACTTTATTCAACCTGAAATGTCCGACTTATATAACATTCTATGTGTATTCTCCTTTGGTGATACAAAGGAAAGCGTGGATACACTGATTAAGGCATTAGAGGAAATCAGCGCTGAAGAGTGTTGCAAGCTAGACAAAAAGAAAATTAATATTATAGAAATGCCTGCGATTCCGCAAAGCGTATTGACTCCAAGAGATGCATTCAACAGCAAAACTGTATCAATTCCGTTAAAAGACAGTCTTGGTCAGATAAGTGCAGAGTTTTTAATGGCTTATCCACCAGGAATCCCTATACTTTGCCCAGGTGAAATTATTACAAAAGAAATCGTGGATTATGTGCAGGAACTAAAGAATGCAAATTTATATGTTCAAGGTACTGAGGATCCAGAGGTAAACAATATAAAAGTAGTCAGCGAATTGCTGATTTAGTGAAGTAAAGGAGATCTGATTATCAGGTCTCCTTTTTATGTGCCTATTGAATGGAAATCATTATAATTATATAATAAATATAGAGTTAAATTATTGCGGAGGAATCCTAATGAAAAAAATTATTATAATTTTCACTGGCGGCACCATTGCGATGAAGAATGATGCGAAGCTTAATGCAGCAGTGCCGGCTATGACTGGAGAGGACATTCTAAATATGACTCCCGGTTTAGAAAACATTGCGGATATCCATTTCTTAGATTTTAGTATGATTCCAGGCCCCCACATGACTCCTTCCAAAATGATGGAGTTATCTAAACTCATTCAGCAAAAACTAGAAAACGAGGGTTATGACGGTGCAGTTGTTACACATGGTACTGACTCCTTAGAAGAAACAGCTTACTTTGTTGATCTTACATCAATCAGCGAAAAGCCCATTGTCTTTGTAGGTGCGATGAAAAGCAGTTCTGAATTGGGTTGGGACGGGCCAGTTAACCTGATAGATGCAGTATACACGGCAGCCTCCAACGAGTCATGGTGCAGAGGTACTTTGGTTGTTATGAACAATGAAGTTCATTCTGCTTCACAGGTGACTAAAACAAATACCCATACGTTAGATACCTTTAAAAGCGTTGACTTTGGTCCTATAGGCTTTATTGATAATCAAAAGGTATATTACTATCATCGATATACGAAGCGCCAATGTATACCGATAGAAAATGTTGATAGTCAGGTGGATTTAATCAAGTGCGCGTGCGGCATGGATGACAGACTGCTTAACTTTTGTGTTGACTCCGGCGCTCATGGTATTGTTATCGAAGGAATGGGCAGGGGCAATATCCCTCCTGAAATGGTACCAGGGGTAGAATATGCATTGAGTAAGGATATTCCTGTCATATTGGTTTCAAGATGTCACAGGGGCAAAGTGCTTGACAGCTATGGGTATATAGGTGCCGGTAAAGATTTAACTCAAAAGGGCGTAATACTAGGCGATAACCTGCCAGGGCAAAAAGCCAGAATTAAGCTTATGGTAGCCTTAGGCAGTACAAAGAATATCTCAGAAATCAAAGACATATTTGAAAGAAATTATTATTAAAAATAAACGGGCAGCGATGGCTGCTCTTTTTTTTTGCATAAAGTAACCTTTCAAAACAAAGTATATTATAAAATTATTAATATCGAGGTATAAAATGAACATTGGCTGGGATATCGAAAGCTTGATCTTAGTTACAGGAATAATAGGTTCTACAATCGGGTGTATTTTAATATTAAGATACAATTGGAAGCAATACGGCCTGTTATTATTAACATCCGCTATTACAGGAGAATTACTTTGTTATTTTTTTGTAACGTGCGGTTTTTATTCATTTCCATACAGATTATTTCCAAACATTTCTCCGATGCCCTTTTTTTTAGTACTTACTATGTTTCCGTGCTTAGTGTTATTGGGTGTTTGCTACAGTCCTATATCATGGAAGTATAAGATACCCTTCTATTGGATCATAGTCCATTTAGGCATGCTTTTTGAGGTTCTATCACAAACCTATACAAAAGTAATAAAGTATGGTAAATATTGGGATACCTGGGACTCCTATACCTGGTGGTGGTTGTTTCTCCTTATATTCGAACTTATTGGAGGTATTTTAGTGTCAAAAGAATATAGAAGGCCAATTTCAGAAGCTATCTTTCGATATGGTAATTTGGGATGGTTTATATTACACTTTATTTTAATTTTTACTATTCTTCTATCCGGTCTTTATTTAGGTCTTAAACTATAAAAGAAGCCTCACTTTTAGTGAGACTTCTCTTTATTATAAGCTTATCTGTTCTATCATAGTATATAACACTTTTTTTAACTTTTCATTATTGTCCTTGAATACTCTAAGCACTTCCTCTCCGTTATGAGTGCAATATTCGCATAAGGTATTTCTAATTCCTTTGCCAGCATACATTCGGGATACTGTGTCATATTGATTACTTCCCAACCCATTTTACTGAACCAGCGGCTTTCTGCTTTTGTAGAAAATCTTGGACCTTGTATGACTACTACAGTTCCCTGTTCATGCACAGTAATTCCCAGTTCCTTGCAAACTTGTATTGCCAGTTGTCTCAACTTCTCATCATAGGGTTCCGCTGGGCTTACATGTTTTGTCTCAGGACCTTCAAAATATGTATCCTTCCTTCCCCAGGTTCTGTCTATAAACTGGTCGCATACTACAAAATCCCCAGGCTTATAATCTACCTTCAAGCTGCCTGAAGCTGTAGGCGCTATTATACACTTTACGCCCAGCATCTTCATTGCATATAGATTTGCTCTATATGGAATTACATGGGGAGGCAATGAATGATCCTTGGCATGTCTGGGTAGAAATGCCACCTTCTTGTCTCCAACTTGTGCTAGAGCGATCTTTTCACTAGGCTTGCCATAGGGAGTTTCTATTTCAATTTCCTCTACGTTGTCCAAGAATGAGTAAAAGCCTGAGCCACCGAATACGCCTATATCAGCTTTATGATTCATGATAATGTTTCCTCCTGCATCCTTATTTTTGCATTTCATTTTGAAAATTTTTCTTACAAAAATTTTACTACATTAACAGTAATCCTGCAATACTTAGCAAAATTCAAAGAGTAGGTCGGCACCATTCCTTATATCGATCATGATGCCTGAAACCTACTCTACAAAGTTTATATCTCTTTATACTAATTTTCTTTTGGATTTTCAATCAATTCCGGTTCAGTTTGTGGGAATATCAAATCGATAGGCTCTTCTTTAAACTGCTTGACAGCGAGCACAACATCCTCCGCTGCAGATAGGATTGAAAGCTCACTGGATACCTCTAGATCTGCAACCTTTAATACGTCACCAAGCTTAAGCTTAGAAGCATCTATCGTAATATTTCTCGGTATGCTCTCTACTTCACCCTCTATTTCAACCTGTCCAAGCTGTCTATTTAAAATCCATCCATTCTTTTCTGCCCTATCACCGTTTATTATTACAATAGGAACATCAGCATGAATTACCTCATGCAAGCTTACTGGTTGAAAATCAATATGTACGATTTTATGACTTACAGGGTCTCGTTGGACTTCCTTGATAATCGCAGGAACTTCATCATTCCCTACCTTTAGCTGTACAACTACATGATCCCCATACTTTTCTATGGTAGAGTTGATTTCTGTAAAATCAAGTTTTAACAGCTTGCTATATTTGCATTTAAGCTGATCGTCTTCATAAAAAACCTCCATAAATGAATTATCATCTATGGAGTATTCCCAACAAATAGAAAATTAAACAGCTTTTTTTCATTTTTATCTAGGCTTGCATATGATCTCTTCAATCCTAGTGCTTAATATTTCTTTTGAGTGTGCCGGTTTTATAATAATAGCACTGTCTGCGCCTCTACCGGAACCCCCCACAGCTATGATGCTTTCACCATAAGGTATCAGTCCAGCATCCAAAGCCATGGTTGCAATTTCAACGCCCACCTTGACTCCTTGTCCAAACATTCTTAAGGTGTTTGCAACAATCTCTACAGGATAAATCCCTCCGAACTTTGAGCTAAAGGCTCTTTCAGCCCCTGATAACACATGGGCTGTAGTCAGTACTTTAATATTTAGTGCCTCCAGGCTGCTTCTGTTTTCTGCAGGCATTTCATTTTCCCCTGGATTTACAAAGCCATTTGCATGTGTTACACAAACTACATTTAAACCTTTATTGGCGAATAGCTCCGCAGTAGCGCCTGTGTTTGATGCTACTACGATGTACTTTATATCCTTTTCCTTTGCTGTTTGTATCACCTCGTTAACTGTATCAGTTGTACAATCCTTCCCCTTCTTATCCCAATACATTGATATCCCACTCCTTTTTACTTACAAAAATTTATCTCCCAAATATCGTTTTATCAGCTCTCTATCTCCAAAAGCATCTAATATGATTGGTTCTCTTTCCGAATCTTCAAAGTATATCTCAACTGTTGTATCGCCGTCTTTAAACTGCTGTATAACCGTCTTTTCATCTACTTCTCTGTATTTTATGTTTTTTCTTACCTTTTCTTTTTTCTGGAACTCCCTTGCGAAAAAACTACCTGAAGCTCTTATAACTTTTACGTAATGCATAACTTCCTCCTATTTATTCTTAAACTTAATATGTGTGGGGTACTCTATCCCCTAGTATATCAATCTTGCTTCTTGCTTGCTCTATTAAGCTGAAATCCAACTCAGCTGTGATAATTTGTTCTTTATAATCCGCTTGAGCTATGATCTCTCCCCAAGGACTAAT
>JAQSYD010000182.1 GCA_029256325.1 Clostridia bacterium | reverse complement strand
GGGTGAGTTATTTATGTTAATAACTTTTAAAATAGCGTTCTCAAATCTTATAGGTTTTATTGGTGGAGAGCGTATTATTTCTTCAACCGCAAGTCAGATGCAATTATTGGAAGAAGTAAGTATATACCACTGGATTTTAACTCTTTTGGTTCTAGTATTGGTAATGGTTGGTATATTTGTTCCTAAAATATATCGCTATATTCCAGAATCAATCTATAGAAGTTTTACAGCACTAGCAGCATTAATTGTCGGCTTTGTGATGAGAAGGAGACCACAGGATGATACTCCTGATGATGAGGATGACCTATATGAAGCAATAGAGGCTGCAGGTTATTCCTATGAACCGGAGCAGGATATATTTTTCTCAAATATGGATGCATGGCAGAGAAATATGGGCTACTGTCGTCTATATGATGAAGCGGCAGCGCCTATGGGGATGATTATAGACTGTGAACCGATTTATTTTGAGCATGATGGAAAAAGATGGATGATTGAATTTTGGAAAGGTCAATATGATTTGACCACGGGATGTGAGATCGGGGTATATGCAACAGAAGAACCTGATATCAATATACCAAATGTTTTTAACGGGACTTTTTATAGTTGTGCAGGTGATGAAGATTTGCTGCATATGGCATACTTAGTGAAGAAAAATGACGAAGAGTATTTCGCAAGGGAAGGTAAACACTGGTGGCTGACAGGCTTCAAACTGGGTGAATTTTCAGAGCCCTCAGAACTGACAATGGATCTGACTATTACTTTAAAGGATGAAATGATGCGGGATGCATTTGTGGAAGGTTTAAGGAATGCAGGATATATAGAGGAAGAAATTCATATAAGTGAAAACACTGTAGAGCTTAAATTTGATATGCCGCATACCCCGCAACCCAGTACACGAGTTGAAGAGACAGATTCCCTCATACAATTAAAGAATCAACTATTATGCGAACAATATCAGGAAATTACTGCACCTTATCAGACATTCCCGGATAAAATAAAGGCGATCCAGGAAAAGGCACCGGAATTGTTTGAAAAAATTATGAATATGGGTAAAACAAAGCTGTTATTTAGTATATATGAGGATATTAAAGATTATTTGGATTAATAAATCTTGGCAGGAAGCGAATTCCTGCCTTTTTTGATGGGTCATGCGCTGTTCTTCCTCAATGAATTTTGGAATATATTGTAGTATAGAAAATTCATTGGCTTTGTGGAGGTTAAGCATGAAAACGTTAAAGCGTTTATCGCAGATTTTTGAAGCAGCAGAAGAAATTCCATTTGATGATTCCTGCAGAATTGTTTTTATGAGTGATTGCCATAGAGGTGATGGAGGCTGGGCAGATGACTTTTCCAGAAATCAAAATCTTTATTTTACAGCGCTGAACCATTACTACAGGGAGAATTATACCTATATTGAGCTTGGTGATGGAGATGAGCTTTGGAAAAATAAGAGACTTTCCGATGTTATACAAACCCACAGCAATGTTTTTTGGCTTCTGTCTAAATTCTATCTGGAAGGCAGAATTTATTTTATCTATGGAAATCATGATATGGTAAAGAAAGATACTAAATTTGTAGAAAGAAATTTATACAGATATCTTAACGAACGAGAGAATAGATACATTCCATTATTCGAGAATATAAAAATTCACGAAGGCTTGGTCCTAAGATATAAGCCCGTAAATGGGAGGATTTTTCTGGTACACGGGCATCAAGTAGATTTTTTGAATGATAGGCTATGGAAGGTAGCCAGATTCTTAGTCAGGAATCTATGGAGGCCTCTTGAGTCATACGGAATCAATGACCCTACAAGCACAGCAAAAAACTATTATAAAAAAGAGGCAGTAGGAAAAAAACTTACAGAATGGGTAGTGAAAGAAAAGCATATTCTGATTGCGGGACATAATCATAGACCCATGTTCCCGGAGGTAGGAGAACCTCCCTATTTCAATGATGGAAGCAGTGTCCATCCACGCTGCATCACTGCAATTGAAATTGATAGAGGTGCTATTGTGCTTATTAAATGGAATGTCAGTACAAAGAGTGATGGCACCTTATATATTGGCAGAGAAGTGCTGGCAGGTCCGAGAAAAATAAAGGATTATTTTTAGGCAGCGGAATATTGGACTTATCATAGCATGCATATAAAAAATCCCCATATTGCAATAAGTAATATGGGGATGAATATTTTAATTACTTCTTTCTTTTTAACAGCAGATAGACTGGAAGACCCAGCGCTGTAATTGCTAATCCATATAAAGCATAGGAAGTACTTGTTAATAGCGTACTGATCAAGATATATATTCCACCTGCTATTCCCACGATTGGAATGAATGGGTATAACGGAACTTGATAAGGTCTTTCGATATTTTTATGCTTTGTTCGTAATATAAATATACCGGCTACTGTCATAACAAAGAATATCCAAATTGCAAATACTGCCAGATTTGTAAGAGTTTCAAAGGAACCGCTTAATACATAAACAGATGAAAGCACTGCTACAAAAATGAAGGCGTTTACAGGAGTTCCAAATTTGCTGCTTAGTTTTCCGAATGTCTTTGCAAATGGGAATATGTTATCTTGCGCCATTGCAAAAGGAACTCTAACACCGGTCATTAAGTAACCGTTCAGCGCACCTAATATTGAAACCATGATGCCGGCAGCAATTAAGCCTGCCCCTGCATTGCCAAATAATATTACTGCCGCATCAGAAGCTGCCTTGTCAGAGCTTATAACATCTGCAACAGGCATAATATTTACAATTGCTACGTTTATTAGTATATAAACGGCGATTATGACAGTCAGACCAATAATGATGGATCTAGGAATATCTTTTTTGGGATTCTTAAGCTCTCCGGCCATATTTCCGACTCCAACCCAGCCATCATAAGCCCATAGCGTACCAAGTATAGCAGCGCCAAAGCCTGATAATGTAACAGGATTCGCTGCGGCATCGGAAACTGCTGCAAAGCTGTTTGCTTCTCCCTTTATTAATCCGAAAACAATAATAATAATGATAGGAATTAATTTGCCTATGGTTGCAAAAAATTGTACCTTGCTGCCAAGCTTTGTTGAAATCATATTTATTAGTGAAATGAAAAAAATCATAAAAATTGCTAATATCTTTTGTTGAACCGCTGTCAATGTGATGAAATAGGTTGCTTGAGTTACAAATACAATAGATAACGCAGCGGCAACACCGGGAACATAGATTACAGCTTGCACCCATCCAAATAAGAATGCCCACTTTTCACTATAAAGCTCCTTCAAATATACGAATATGCCGCCTGTTTTGGGAATAGCTGTAGCAATCTCAGCGATGGTAAGTGCAGAAGCTATTGTAATGATACCTCCTACTACCCATGCAAGAATACCGAGCATAGGTGTACCTGCATTGCTGAATACTGAGGATGCCTTAAAAAATATGCCGGAGCCTATAACGACACCTACAACCATTGTTATGGCTTCCATAAGACCGATTTCTTTTTTTAATACTTTTTCATTTGCTGCTTTGTTTGATTTTTTACTTGCTTCCAAAATTAATTCATCCTTTCTTGTGATACGCATAATTTAGATGGTCTCTGAATAAGGTGGCTTATCCCCAGAAACAAATAGCATAAAATAGAAAGGACAGTGAATAAAGCAGCATGTCAAAATAATGCTATCTTATTCCCTGTCCTTTTATCTGAAAGATTCCTCATACAAGTTGCTTCTTTGATGCCGCATTAAAGCGGTCTCTCCAGGGGCATGTCCGATTATTGTACAA